>NZ_PKFA01000055.1:0-127341 GCF_002919275.1 Thermocrispum sp.
GCCCCGGGCCCGTACGGCGCCGGCCCGGCCCAGGGCCGTCCCGCAGGCCCGCCGCCGCAGCAGCGTCCGCCCGCTCCACCACGCCGCCGCGTCGTGGACTTCGACGACGACGAGGAAGAAGGTTTCGGCTCGGTCTTCGAGCGCTGAGCCCGAGCCCAGCCAGGCCGGGCCGGTTCCGGGTACCGAGCCGACGCCGCCGACAACCAGGCGCGTAGCGGCTCACTTACCCTGCTCGGCCGGCTTGCTCGTGCCGTGATCGGCGCCGGGAGGTGAGCGCTTCACCAGGGCGCAAGCCACGGGACGTACCTGACACGGCACCCGGCTGCCACCGCATTCGCCATGCACGGATACCAGGGGTTGCTCCTTCTCGGCGGCTACGCCGCGGCTGTGGCCTGCCTGTCGCTCGGTGTTCGATGGCAGGACAGGGCCGCCGCTCACCAGGACCCGCGCCGGCGCACGTGGGCCCGTTTCTCCTACGCCGCCGCCGGCCTGCTCGCGTCGGCCACGACCTACTACTGGTTCTCTCTGGCGTGGAACCCGGTGGTGCTTGCGCTCCTGGTCGGCGGCGGTTCGGCGCTGCTGGCGTGGTGGATCTGGTGGCGGGGCTTCGCCCAGCTCCGCTGGATGGACCGGCTGGCCGCGGGCGGCCGCGCGCAGTACTTCCACGGACGGTTGCACGACCGGCCGGCCTTCGGCCTGCTGCCCGGCGCGGGACGCGCCCGCCAGCCGGACGACCCGGGCGCCGGCTTCGAGGCGGCGATCTCCCTCCGCACGCAGGGCATGGACGTCCTGGGCGTGCAGTACCTGCACCTGCAGCCACCTGCCGACCAGGTGGAACCGTGGCGCGGGACGCTGGCCAAGCTCTCCGACCTCGACGGCACGTTCGCCATGGTGCAGGTGCGCACCCCGGAGATCCCCACGCTGATCATCCGTCCCCGCAGCGGCCAAGAGCGGCACGAGTCGCACGGCACGGACGCCGGCCCGATCAACCCGCTGGACGACGCCCGCTACACCCGCAACATGACCGGGGCCATCCGGCCGAGCAAGGCCACCGAAACCGTGGCCTTCGACGGCGAGTTCGGCAAGTGGTTCGAGGTGCAGGCGGCGGACCCGCAGCTGGCGGCGCGGGCGCTGACCCCGCAGGTGCGGCGGGCCCTGCTGGCCGACCCCTGGTTCCGCCTCGGTGACGTGGTGTTCAGCGACGGCGTGGTGTGGACGACGCGCTGGGGCAGGCTGACCGAAACCCGGCTGTTCGACGCTTCCCGCAGGCTCACCGCGCTCGCCGCACTGCTGCCCTCCGGCATCTGGGCGGACGACACGTTCGCCACCGCACTGCGTGCCGCGGACACCTCGGCGGAGGGATGGGGCAGCGACACCGCACGACGCCCACATCGCCGAACGCTGGTGGACGCCGTCAACGAGCGCCGGACGATCGCCCTCCGCACCCCGGTCAGCGCGGGTGGTCTCGTGACGCGCCTGATCCTGGCCCTTGCCATCGCGGGTCTGGGCGGGTACATGGCCACCGACGCGATCTTCGGCTGGTCCGAGCCCGCGCAGGCGGCCCGTGACACCCTCGACGCCATCGCGTTGGCGGTGTTCGGCGCGGGTATGGTGCTGCTCGCCTACCTGATGGTGCGGCCGCTCTACGCCACCAGGAGAGCCGCGGCCGCGCCACGTCGTTCCAGCCGAGCCTGATCCGCGCTTCGCCGGAAAATTCCGGGAACCACCCTTCGCGCCTGTTCCGTCACAGACAGCGAACAGGCGAAGATCATGATGAGGGGATCGTCCATGGGGTCCGGAGTCAAGGTCGACATACCGGCATTGCAGACCTATGCGAAGAATCTCAGCTACTACACCAGCGAGGCGGACAAATTCGGCGCGCTGATCGACCAGGCCGACGTCAGCAACGAGGCGTGGGGAATCATCGGCTCCCATTACAAGGAGCAATACACCAGCAAGCTGGCCGAGTTGCGTGATCTGCTCGGCGTGATGAAAGAGGGCGTGGAAGCGCTGGCCGACAAGATCACCACGGCCGCCAAGGTCTACCAGGGCATGGAGGACGACACGTCGATGACGTTCGGCCGGTTCGAGGCCAAGATCGACGGTCCGCGCGAAGGGGGCAAGCGGTGACCGAGACGAAGAGCATCGCGGACTCGCTGGACGTCCGGCCGCACGACGAGGGCCTGAAGGCCAGCGCGGAACGCGCGCTTCTCCGGGTACCGTTCGCGGGCGACGCCTACAAGCTGGTCAGGGACATCAAGCAGGACCTTGGTGAGGTCGACGGGCTCAGCGACCTGGATCAGGCGGCCAAGTCCATGGCGGCCAACGGCGCGAAGTTCGTCACCGGGTGTCTCGCCGATGCCGTGTTCTTCTGCATGGACCCGATCGGCAATCTGATTCTCGCCGGGCTGGACATTCTGCTGGAGCTGGTCCAGCCATTGCAGGACGCATTGCACTACGTGTCCGGCGACGGGCCGAGCCTCAGCAAGGCGGCGGACAATTTCGCCACCATCGCCAAGGGATTCGTCGAGCTGTCGAACGACTTCGACGACACCGCCGACAAGGCGTTGAAGGACTGGCAGGAGGATGCCGGCAACGCCGCGCGGAAAGCGATCGCGGAATTCTCCAGGGGCATCGCGGGGCTCGGTTCCGTCGCGGGCTCCATCTCCGAGGTACTCAAGACCTGGGGAATCATCATGAAGGTAACCGAGGAGGTCATCAAGGCGATCATCACCGAGGTGGTGGCGTGGCTGATCACCATCTGGCTGCCCGCGCTGGCCACCTCGGTGATCACCTGTGGCGCCTCGGTCGCCGCGGCGACCGCCGCATCGGCGCACCGGGTGGCGGCCGCCCTGACCAGGATCGGCCGCTACCTGTGGATGCTGGGCAGGCTGCTGGACGAGCTGGGCCGGTTCCTGGTCACCTGCACCGAGAAGCTGCTGAAGCTGGCCGAGCAGTTCCGCATCGGCAAGCTGGTCAAGGCGGGTGAACGGACGATCCCGCTGATCGGCTCCAAGGCGACGCACGACATGTTCCAGGTCAGCAACCGGGTGCTGACCACGATGGGCGGCCGCCTGACCAACGGCGTCAAGGAGAAGTTCGGCTTCATGGTCTCCAAGGAGAGCCTGCAGGCCCTCGGCAAGGGGGCGGGCGTCAAGTCCGGAATCGGCACCAGCAAGGCGCTGTACCAGGAGGGCAAGGACGCCTACCAGGACACGCGCAGCCACGAGCAGACGTGCGACAAGAGCGTGAAAGAACCGGCGTTCGACAAGAGCAAGATCGGCGGTGACCGGGATCCCGCCCAGGTCCGCAGAGACCTGCAGATGTGACCGACCGCAACAGCGGACGTCCGTCCCGGCACAAGCGCCGCGGGAGCGCATGAGTTCCCACCACGGGGCCGTAGCCGTCACCTTCGGCGGCTACGGCCCCGCCGTGTCCGATCGAGTCTCGGAAAAATCGTTCAAAACCTTCCTCGCCGTCGGGGTCGTCCCGGACAATATCTGCGCGAAAGCCACGGCGACGGGGGCACTACATGGGCTCTGACATCAACGTCAACACACCGGAACTGCGCACGTACGCGAAGAACCTCAGCTACTACACCAGCGAAGCGGACAAGTTCGGCGCGCTGATCGACCAGGCGGACGTCACCAACGAGGCGTGGGGCATCATCGGCTCCCACTTCAAGCACCAGTACACCGACCGGCTGGCCGAGTTGCGTGACCTGCTCGCCGAGATGAAGGAAGGCGTGGAAACGCTGGCCGACAAGATCACCGCGGCCGCCAACGTCTACGACAGCAACGAAGAGGCCAGCGTCATCCAGTTCGGCAAGCACGAGGCCACCATCGACGGCACGGCGGACGATCCGAAGGGCGAGGAGGGTACGCGGTGACCGAGAAGAAGAGCATCGCGGACGCCTTGGACGTCCAGCCGCACGACGAGGGTCTGCAGGCCAGTGCGGACCGTGCGGTCTCCCGGATACCGGTGGTGGGCAAGGCCTACGACCTGGCCAAGAACACCGCGCAGGACCTCGGTGAGATCGACGAGGTCAGCGACCTCGGGCAAGCGGCCAAGTCGATGGCCCTCAACGGCGCCAAGTTCGTCGGCGGCGCATACGCCGACGCCTTGTTCTTCACCATGGACCCGATCGGCAGCCTGGTGGCCGCCGGGCTGGACATGCTGCTGGAGCTCGTCCAGCCGCTGCAGGACATGCTGCACTACGTCTCCGGCGACGGTCCGAGCCTCAGCAAGGCCTCGGACAACTTCGCCACCATCGCCAGCGGATTCGTCGAGCTGGGCGAGGACTTCCACCGCACCGGCCAGCAGGGGCTGCAGAGCTGGGACGGGGAGCCCGGCGAGGCGGCCAAGAACGCGGTGACGGATTTCAGCCGGGGCATCAAGGGCATCGGCTCGGCCGCAGGCGCCGTGTCCGAGGTGCTGCAGACCTGGTCGATCATCATGACGGTGATCGAGGAGGTCATCAAGGCCATCATCTCCGAGCTGGTGTCCTGGCTGATCACCATCTGGCTGCCCGCGCTGGCCTCCTCGGTGATCAGCTTCGGCAGCTCGGTCGCCGCGGCCATGACCGCCACCGTCGGCAAGGTGGCGTCGGTGTTCGCCAAGATCTCCCGCTACCTCGGCAAGCTGGGCAAGCTGCTGGACGAGCTGGGCCAGTTCCTGGTCAAGCTGAACGGCCGACTGGTGCAGCTGGCCGAGAAGTTCCGCCTCGGCAAGACCGTCGCGGCAGGCAGCAGGCGGATCCCGCTGATCGGGTCGAAGGCCGCGCACGACATGTTCGTCCCCAGCAGGCGGGTGGCGACCACGCTGGCGAGCACGCTGGCCGGCACGGTCGATGGCAGGGCGGGACTGATGATGTCCAAGGAGGCCCTGACCACGCTGGCGACCGGAGCGGGCATCAAAGCAGGCATCGGCGCGGCCAAGGGCGGTTACCGGCAGGGTGTCAAGGAGCCTTTCGAGGACTGGAAGGAAGACCGGGAGCCGATGTACGACAAGAGCGAGATCGGCGGCGACCGGAGCACCGCGGAGACCCGTGAGGACCTGCAAATGTGATCAAACAGGTGAGAAATCGCCGGAATCGGGGGCGGCCGCCCGGCGGAGAGCGCTATAAGGGAGCGCATGAAGTTCTCACCGTTGGACGTGGCCATCATCTTCGGTGGCTACGGCCTGGCCGTGCTGTTGCTCTTCGTCGCCACGCGGACCAAGGACACGGCGCGGCGGCTCCTGGTCAGCGCGGCGGGGTTGGCCGCCTCCACGGCCACCGTGTGCATGCTGACGTACGGCACGTTCAGCGGCCCGTGGATGTGGGCGTGGGGTGCGGTGCCGGTCGTCATCGCCGCGTGGTTCTGGCTGCGGAAGTACCAGCAGTCCTCCTGGGCCGACCGGCTGGCGGGCAAGACCGGGCGGATCTTCACCGCAGACATGCCGGGCCGGCCCAGCTTCGGCGTGCTGGCCGGGCCCGGCCGGGCCGTCGGTCATGACGACCCTTCCGGTGGCTTCGACTTCGCGGTGGAGTTCGACTTCAACGGTCAGCGGGTGCTCGGCATGCAGTACCGCGACCGTGTCGCGGCGCCCGCTCGGGGGGTCTTCGACCAGACCAGGACCGGGCAAGTCGTCGAGGCGATCGACGCCACGCACAGCCTGGTGCAGCTGGCCTGCCCGCCGACCCCGGCGTTGCTGATCAAGGCACGGGCGCTCCCCGAGCAGCGGGGCGCCGGCGGCACGGCCAAGGCCTCGATCTTCGAGGACTACCAGCTGGCCAGGAACACCATCGGCGCGTTGCTGCCGAGCGCCCGGTTGACGCCCGTGGCCGAGGGGTGGGAGCCGGAGTTCGCCGCGCAGTTCGCCGTGGAAGCCGAGAACGAGGCGTTCGCGCGTGCCGTACTGACTCCCGAAGTGCAGCGCCTGATGGTGGCGGATCCGTGGTTCCGCATCCGGTTCGTGGCCATGCACCGCGGAGCGCTGTGGACCAACGACAACGGCTCGCTGTCCGAGTGGACGGTGCTCAGCAACGCCGCCCACCTCGTGCGGCTCGCCGCCGCCATCCCCGCACACACCTGGCGCACGGTCTTCCCCGGGTACCAGGTGGAACAGTTCATCGGCAGGCTGCACGCGCAGGGACCAGCGGCGTGGCAGCTGCCCCGCCGCAGTCTCGTCGCCCGGGTGAACGAGCGCCGGATGGCCGCAGGCCGGGTACCGCTCAGCCCCACCAAGCTGGTGGCACGCATCGGCCTGGTGGCGGGCCTGGTGGCGCTGGCCGTCCTCCCCGTCGTCGCGGCGAGCGTCTCCAGCGCCGATTCGGGCGAGGAGACCGCAAGTCTTGGGTCGATGGCCATCTTTTCCGCCGTGATCGCGATCGTCCTGGTCAAGGTCACGTTCTTCCCCAGCCGCAAGCCGAGCATGTTCCAGCGGCTCATGCAGGACAGTTCCCACCGGACGGCCCGGCCATCGTGAGCCCCGGTGGGCGCGTCATGCCGATCGAGCGGGTTCTTCCTCGCGGCCGGCGCGCAGCTGACGGCGATAAGCCGCGGGAGAGACACCGATCTGGCGCTTGAACGCGTTGCTGAACGCACTTTCCGAGGCGTAGCCCAGCCGCGTGGCCAGCGAGCCGATCCGCGTCTCGTCGTCGGCCAGCGCACGCTGCGCCAGCATCATGCGCCACTTGCTCAGATACGTCAGCGGCGGCATCCCGGCGACACGCCGGAAGCGCTCGGCGAACGAAGCGCGGGACATGGCGCACGCCCTCGCCAGCTCGGCGAGCCCCCACGCCCGTCCCGGCTCCCGGTGCATCATGGTGACCGCCGGCCTCAGCCGCTCGTCGGCCAGCAGCCGGAGCCACCCCGCAGGCGGTTGTTCCGCCTGCTCCAGGTACGCCCGCAGCATCTCCAGCAACAGCAGCTGACCGTATTGCCGGACGGCGAACGCGGACCCGAGCCGCTGGCCGGCCAGCTCCTCGAACAACCGGCGCACCGTGATGCGCAGCCCCTCCCCGCCGGGCGCGGACGCCCGCACGTGCGAAAACGGCGGCAGGGCCTGGCGAAGCAGCGCGGCACCAGACTCGTCGACGTCGATGCGCCCTCCCACGTAGACGTCGTCGTGCCGCAGATCGGCGCCGATCAGTGCCGACGGCGGGAAGTCCAGCTGCGGCTCGACCCGCCGCGGCGTCTCGTCCAGCGGCCCGCCACGCAGCTCCACCCAGCCGCGCTCGTTGAAGATGCCGACGTCGCCCTCCTGCAGCTCGACCGGCTCGGGCACGCCGTCGGCGGTGAGCCTGGCCCGCCCGGACAGCATCACGAAGAACTTCAGCGCATGCGGAATCGGGCCGCTGGCCACCCACGCCCCGCGGGCGATCACCGCGCCGGAGAACACCCCCTCGACCTCGACGAGGGAGAACACCTCGGACAGCTGATCGCCGGACATGGCCATACTCTCGCGCAACAAATCCGGACGCGCAAATATTCACAGTCCACAAGGCGGGCGAAACCATGAAGGCATGACCGACACGATCGCTCGCCAGAAGCCACTCGGAACGCCGTTCACGGCCGCGTCGACCGTCGACGACGTGCTGGCAGGCATCGACCTGACCGGCCGGCACGTGGTCATCACCGGCGGCCACAGCGGTCTCGGCAAGGAGATGACCAGGGCACTGAGCAGCGCCGGAGCGGACGTCACCGTGCTGGCCAGGGATCCCGGCCGGGCCGCGGCCGCGCTCGACGGGGTCGCGACCGTCGAGACGTACCGGGTCGACCTGGTCGATCCGGCGTCGATCGACGCGTTCGTGCGGCACTATCTCGGGTCCGGGCGGCCGCTGCACATCCTGATCAACTCGGCCGGGGTCATGGCGGGCCCACTGCGACGCGACGCACGGGGCTACGAGTACCACTTCGCCGCCAATCACCTGGGCCATTTCCAACTCACCACCGGTCTCTACCCCGCCATGCGCGCGGCGGGCGAGGCACGGGTGGTGACGTTGACCTCCGGGGCGCATCGGGTCACCGACATCATCTGGGACGACCCGAACTTCCACCGCACCCCGTACGACGGGCATGTGGCCTACGGGCAGTCGAAGACGGCCAACGTGCTGTTCAGCGTCGAGCTGGACCGCCGGTGGTCGGCCGACGGCATCCGCGGATACGCGGTGCATCCGGGGATCATCCTGGCCACCAACCTGGGGCCTGCGCGCGAGCCCGGCGCTCCCCCGCAGTACGACGACCGCTGGTACGAGATGATCCGCGCGATGGGCGCGGCCGACGCCGACGGGAATCCGGTCATCGACCCCGGACGGGGGTTGAAGACGCCCGCGCAGGGAGCCAGCACCGCCGTGTTCGCCGCCACCAGCCCGTTGCTCGACGGCATCGGCGGGGTCTACCTCAAGGACAACGACATCACGCCGGTCGACGACTCCCCGCTGCCCGGCCGGATCGACGGGCCGCCGTCCACGGACGTGGCGCCACACGCCATCGACCCCGATTCGGCCAAGCGGTTGTGGGAGCTGAGCGAACGGCTCATACGCGCCTGACGCCGCAACCGCGGGTGCGAGGCGGCATTCCGGGCACGTGGCGCGACCGTCGCGCCGCGGCCGCGGTCACGGCCGCCGCTTCGGGCGCAGCGGTCGCGGCGCGAGACGCCGGACGCGGGGGTCAGGGAGCGACCCGTTCGATCCGCCACTCGTCGTCACGCCGCACGTAGCGGAGCCGGTCGTGCAGCCGGTCCTCCCGGCCCTGCCAGAACTCCACCACGTCCGGCTTGATCCGCCAGCCACCCCAGTGCGGCGGCGGCGGAACCTCCTCCACGTCGGCGAACCTGCGCTCGACGGCACGCAGGGCGTTCTCCAGTGCGCGGCGGTCCGGAACGATGCCCGACTGCGGGGACGCCCACGCGCCCAGCTGGGACCCGCGCGGCCGGGACGCCCAGTACTTGGCCGTCTCGGCGGCCGACACCTTCTCCACGCTGCCCCTGATGTGCACCTGCCGGTGCAGCGGGTACCACGGGAACGTCGCCGAGGCGTACCTGGTGCTTTCCAGCTCGTGGCTCTTGGCGGAGGTGTAGTTCGTGTAGAACGACACCCCCCGGCTGTCCAGTCCCTTGCACAGCACGGTGCGTGACGACGGCCGCCCCTCCGGGTCCGCGGTCGCCAGCACCATCGCGTTCGGCTCGGCCACGCCGGCCCGGATGGCCTCGTCCAGCCACCGCTGCAGTTGCTCAGTCCACGTCGGAGCCAGATCGGACTCGTTGAGGGCCTCGCCTTCGTAGGAGACCCGCATCCCCGGCAGGGCAACGGCGATGTCGGGTACTTCGCCGTGATCTGTGGTGGTCTGGGACATGCTGCAGCGCCTCCGGATCTTGCGGAGCGGACAGGTCCCAACAGACGTTAAAGCGTGCGCAGACGGAAAGGGAAGTCCCCGGACAGCCACTGGAGCTCGAGCACCGCCGGGACCATTATCGATAGCAGCACGACGTGACAAATCACACGACCGCACGTCGACCACACCAACCGACCCAGCCTTCGCCCGCCGCGCCGGCACCACCGCCGCGAAGCGCATCGTCCGCCGGGCCGGTACGGCGAGAAGGGCTGGGCCATGACCTCCGACAGGGCATCCGACACGACCACCGACGCCGGCGGCTTCGTCCCCGGCCTGGAAGGGGTCGTCGCGTTCCGCACCGAGATCGCCGAACCGGACCGGGACGGCGGCGCCCTGCGCTACCGCGGAGTGGACATCGAAGACCTCACGGGCCGGGTCACCTTCGGCGACGTCTGGGCGCTGCTGGTGGACGGGGAGTTCGGCCGCGGCCTCCCGCCCGCCGAGCCTTTTCCCATCCCGGTGCACACCGGCAACGTCCGGGTCGACGTACAGGCCGGGCTGGCGATGCTGGCTCCGGTGATGGGGTACCGGCCGCTGCTGGACATCACCGACGAGGAGGCCCGCCGGAACCTGGCCCAGGCGGCTGTCATGGCGTTGTCCTACGTCGCGCAGTCCGCGCGTGGCATCCACCAGCCCGCGGTCCCGCAGGAACGCATCGACCAGTGCTCCACCATCACCGAGCGGTTCATGACGCGGTGGCGGGGCGAGCCGGACCCTGCCCACGTGCGGGCGATCGACGCGTACTGGGTGTCGGCCGCCGAGCACGGGATGAACGCCTCGACCTTCACCGCCCGCGTCATCGCCTCCACCGGCGCGGACGTGGCGGCCGCTCTCTCCGGCGCCATCGGGGCCATGTCCGGCCCACTGCACGGCGGCGCACCCGCGCGGGTGCTGCCGATGCTCGAGGAGGTCGAACGCACCGGTGACGCCCGCGGCCTGATCACACGCCTGCTGGACCGCAAGGAACGCGTGATGGGCTTCGGTCACCGGGTGTACCGGGCCGAGGACCCGCGGGCCAGGGTGCTGCGGCGTACCGCGCGCAGCCTGCGCGCCCCCAGGTACGAGGCGGCCGCGGAGCTGGAGCGGGCGGCACTGGCCGAACTGCGCGAACGTCGCCCGGACCGGGCGATCGAGACCAACGTGGAGTTCTGGGCGGCGGTGGTGCTGGACTTCGCGGACGTACCGCCGCACATGATGCCCGCCATGTTCACCTGCGCCCGCACCGCCGGCTGGTGCGCGCACATCCTCGAGCAGAAGCGCACCGGGCGGTTGGTCCGTCCGTCGGCCGACTACGTCGGACCGGGCCCACGTGGCCCCGAGGAGGTCGACGGCTGGGAGACCGTCACCCCCATCGGCCGGGGCCCTGAGCATTCTTGAGCGCAGCGCGGCTGCTGTCGCAGACGTGCCGGTGGCACAACTGAGCGTGCGCTGGGCGTCCGTCCCGTTCCGGACCGCTGGCCGGGCACTACCAGCGACGTCGATCCGGCGTCGGGCCGCCTCCAGCCGAGCTGCCCGATGCGCGTCCCGTCCGGTCCTTTGTGGTCAGCGGCAACATTGGGCACCCAGCCCGCGACCTGATTGCAGAATGTCACGCATGCTTCCCACCACCGAGTACGCGCTGCTGTCGAGGCTCGCCACGGAACAGGTCCGTGGCCGCGCGCCGTCCCTCGTGGCGGGCGTGGTTCGCGACGGTGAGCTCGTCTGGTCGGCCGCGCGCGGCTTCGTCGACGGATCGCCTCCGGACAACGACACCCAGTACCGCATCGGCTCGATCACCAAGACGCTGATCGCGGTGCTCGTCATGCGGTTGCGCGACGAGGGCAAGCTGGCGCTGGACGACCCGATCGGCGCCCACCTCGGCCAGTCGCCGTTCGGCCACCTGACCGTGGCGCAGCTGCTCTCGCACACCGGCGGGCTGACGTCCGAGGCGCCCGGGTCGTGGTGGGAACGCAGCCCGGGCGGCGACTGGGCGGAGCTGGCCGCCGGACTCACCCCCGAGCAGCTGAAACTGCGGGCCGGCAAGCAGTTCCACTACTCCAACGTCGGCTACGGGGTGCTCGGCGAGCTGGTCGGCAGGCTCCGCGGCAGCTCGTGGCTGGAGGCACTGAAGGCGGAGGTGCTCGACCCGCTCGGCATGACCCGGACCACCCCGCACCCGGACGACCACGCGGCGCAAGGCTGGGCCGTGCACCCGTTCGCCGACGTGGTGCTGCCCGAGCCCGCACCGGACACCGGCGCCATGGCGCCCGCCGGGCAGCTGTGGTCGACCGTGCACGACCTGTCCCGGCTGACCTCGCTGATCAGCGGGCACACCTCCGGCGTGCTCTCGGCGGACACGGTGGCGGAGATGCGCGCCGTCGCCACGGTGGAGGACGGCGCGCAGTGGCTGTCCGGCTACGGTCTCGGGCTCCAGCTGGCCCGCCGCGACGGGCGCGCCTACGCCGGGCACACCGGGTCCATGCCCGGCTTCGTGGCCTGCACGATGGTGGACACCGAGTCCGGCACCGGCGCGCTGGCCATGGCGAACACCACCTCCGGCGTGCCGATCCTGGCGTTCACGCTCGACCTGATCGCGCTGGCCGACCAGCACGAACCGCCGCTGCCGCAGCCGTGGCAGCCCGCCGAGGTGGACACCGCGCTGCTGGAGCTGACCGGCCTGTGGCACTGGGGCCCGACGCCGCACCACCTGCGGATCCTGCCGAACGGCTGGCTGTACCTGGCCCCGGTGGGCGACGGCGGGCGGCGGTCGCGCTTCCGGCCCACCGGGCCGGACGAGTGGGTGGGCCTGGACGGCTACTACGCGGGCGAGACGCTGCGGGTGGGCCGCGACGCGGACGGCAAGCCGCGGTACCTGGACCTGGCGACGTTCATCTTCACCCGCACCCCGTACGACCCGGAAGCGCCGGTGCCCGGCGGCGTGGATCCGAAAGGGTGGCGCTGACCCGGCGGCAACCGGCACTGTCCCGCACCGCAGCAGGCGGCCCACTGGACGTTGCGCCCGGCCTGTGGCGGCCACCGACCCCCGGAAGCCGTACCCGCGCGGTCTCAACGCGCTGGCCACCCTCCGTGGCGGCCACCGGCCCGCGGAAAACGTGCGCAATCCAGCGTCGTCTCCCACATGCTGGACGCCCGGTGTGACGTTGTGGCCTCGGTGTCCCGGCGTCGTGCGGCCACGACTACCGTGAGCAGCATGAGCGAGCTGCAGATCCCGTCAGACCTCAAGCCATCCGACGGCCGCTTCGGCTGCGGGCCGTCCAAGGTGCGGCCGGAGCAGTTGGCGAACCTGGCCTCCGCCGGGGCCAAGGTGATGGGCACGTCCCACCGTCAGAAGCCGGTCAAGTCCCTGGTCGGCAGTGTCCGCAGCGGTCTGCGCGAGCTGTTCTCGCTGCCCGACGACTACGAGGTGGTGCTGGGCAACGGCGGCTCGACGGCGTTCTGGGACGCGGCCGCGTTCGGCTTGGTCCGCGAACGGGCGCAGCACTTCGCCTACGGGGAGTTCTCCACCAAGTTCGCCAAGGTCACCAACGGCGCGCCGTTCCTGGCCGACTCGATCGTGGTCAGCGCCGAGCCGGGCACCGCGCCGGAGTTCCGCTACGCCGAAGGTGCCGACCTGGTGGCGTGGGCGCAGAACGAGACCTCGACCGGGGTGGCCGTGCCGGTGCAGCGACCGGAAGGCAGCGAGGGTGCACTGGTGGCCATCGATGCCACGTCCGGGGCGGGCGGCCTGCCGGTGGACATCACCCAGGCCGACGCCTACTACTTCGCCCCGCAGAAGTCCTTCGCCTCCGACGGCGGGCTGTGGGTGGCGATCCTCTCCCCCGCCGCCATCGAACGCATCGAGGAGATCGGCAATTCGGGCCGGTGGGTGCCGGAGTTCTTGTCGCTGACCACCGCGCTGGACAACTCGCGCAAGGACCAGACCTACAACACCCCCGCGGTGGCCACGTTGTTCCTGCTGGACGACCAGATCCGCTGGATGCTGGACAACGGCGGCCTGGAGTGGACCACCAAGCGCACCGCCGACTCGGCGAACCGGCTGTACACGTGGGCGGAGAAGACCTCCTACACCACGCCGTTCGTCGCCGACCCGGCGCTGCGGTCGCAGGTGGTGGGCACCATCGACTTCACCGACGAGGTGGATGCCGCCGCGGTGGCCGCCACGCTGCGCAGCAACGGCATCGTGGACGTGGAGCCGTACCGCAAGCTGGGCCGCAACCAGCTGCGCATCGGTATGTTCCCGGCCGTCGAGCCGGACGACGTCTCCGCGCTCACCGCGTGCGTGGACTGGGTCGTCGAGCGGCTCGGCTGACCTCGGCCTGACGTTTTCGCCGCATCAGCGATCGCCGGACCTGGCACCCAGGTCCGGCGTTTCACTTGTTTCGGACTTTTCGGGCAAAAGGATCGCCCGATTGCGTGATCGACTCCACCAACCTGTGGGCGCGTCGGCGAGTCTCGCCCGTCAAGCCGCCACGCCGAACTACGGTTGACACCCAGACAGGTGACGTCGTGGGAGGCGGGATACATGCGAGCACTGCGGATCGTCGGACTGCACGAGGACGGCAAGTCCGTCGTGCTCGTTGACTCCGCAGGCGAGAAGTACTCGGTCCCCGTGGACGAACGACTGCGCGCGGCAGCTCGGGGCGACCTCAGTCGGCTCGGTCAGGTGCAAATCAGTTTGGAGAGCCAGATGCGCCCACGCGAAATCCAGGCCCGCATCCGTGCCGGCGAGACGGTCGAGCAGGTCGCCGCCGCGGCAGGCATGCCGGAGCACCGGGTCGAACGCTTCGCCTACCCGGTCCTGCTGGAGCGATCCCGGATGGCCGAGCTGGCCCAGCAGGCCCACCCGATGCGGGAAGACGGCCCGGACGTGCAGACGCTGGGCGACGTCGTGGCGCACGCATTCGCGGTGCGCGGCCAGGACTACAGCAGCGCGGAGTGGGACGCCTGGCGCGGCGAGGACGGCAAGTGGGTGGTCTGCCTGCGGTGGAAGGCGGGCCGCTCGGACAACCGGGCGCACTGGTCCTACTCGCCGGGGGCGCACGGCGGCACAGCCGTCGCGCTGGACGAGCCCGCCGAGGATCTGCTCGACCCGGAGGGCAGGTCGCGCGAGCTGCGCCCGGTGGTGGAGGAGACCGCCCCCGCGCCGCGCGAAGAGGACGTGCAGGGCACGCTGGAGGAGGCCTACCAGGAAACCCCGGCGCGGAGCGCGGAGCGCCACGCGCCGAACCGCGAGTCCGAGCCGGAGCAGAACGAGGACGACACCACCGAGATCCCCAAGGTCCCGGCTTCCAACAACCGGCGGAAGGGCCGGAAGAACCACCCGGTGGTCCCGGCGTGGGAGGACGTGCTGCTGGGGGTCAAGAGCCAGCGCGGCTGAACCGGTGTGCCTACGGCGGCCGGCCACGGCCCCGGCAACACCCTGGGCCGCTTGGCTGACCGCGGGGCGGCGTCCTGAGGTAGTTGGCTGACCGCGGGCCCGGCGGAGTCCCGATGCGCACCACTACACGGGTTTCAGCGGCTGGTGCGGTCCGGCGGGCAGCTCGATCGTGATCGCATCCCCGGGCCGGACGACGCCGCCGACGTCCACGGTGGCCATGACGCCCGCCTTGCGCACGATCTCGCCGTCGGCGTCGCGGTACATCACCGCCTTGAGCATGCCGCGCTGGAAATCGTCGATCTGCGAGCACGGATTCCGCAGCCCGGTCACCGTGACCACCACTTCGTCGCCGAGACGCAACCGGGTACCGGTGGGCAGCCCGAGCAGGTCGACGCCGCGCGTGGTGACGTTCTCGCCGAGGTCACCTGCTTTGACGCTGAACCCTTGGGCGTTCAGCTCGTCGTGCAGCTCGGCGTGGATGAGGTGGACCTGCCGCAGGTTGGGCTGGGTCGGATCGCGCCGCACGCGTGACCGGTGCTTGACCGTGGTGCCGCGGTGGGCGTCACCCGCCACGCCTTCGCCGGCGATCACGGTGATCTCCGGCTGATTCTGCTTGCTGAACGAATGGGTCGGGCTGGAGCTGACCGCGGTGACCACAGGGCGCATGGGGCCAGTCTGCCGGATCAGTCGAGCTGAGCCAGCAGCTTTTCGGGGGCTACGCAGCGATACGCATCACGCACGATCTCCGCGATCTCGTCCCAGTCCTGCGGCACGTCCAGGTAGACCCCCAACCAGCCGCGATGGCCGACGTACGGCGGACGGAAGAAGCGCTGCGGGTCGCTGCCGACGAGCGCTTCCTGCGCCCCGGGCGGCGCGGCACACCAGAAACCGAGCCGGTCGTCGTGGTGGTGGTCGGCATAGGTGACGAACATCTTCCGGTCCCGCACGAACCAGGCAGGTTCGCCATGGCTGACCCGCTCGGTCGTCTCCGGCAGGGCCAGGCACAGCGCGCGCAGGCGCGGGAGCGGGTCATCGGGCATGGCGACCAGGCTAGAACACCACGATCAGCACGCCCAGCCAGGAAATGGCCAGTCCCCCGGCGGCACCGAAGCACACCCAGCGCATGGTCGGCACGTTCCGCCCCAGCCACAGCGACGGTGCCATGCCCCCGCTGACGATCGACGCGGCGAGCAACGCCGCCCAGCCGGCGACCGCCTCGGCGATGGTCGTGGTCAACGCCAGCATGCCGACCAGCACCACCGCGCCGATCATCACCGACACCGTCAGGCCCGGCCCCCACGGCGTGGGCTCTCCGGGCGAGCGCCGGAACCACCGGGTTCCCTCGTCGGGCCGTGGCACCCGTCGTACCGGTTCCCGGGGAACGACGACCACGGTCGAGCCGGTGACCGGGTCGACGTAACGCACCGGGCGGCGCAGTTCGGCGGCCACCCGGCCGGCGAGCTGATGACCACGGCGGCTGACCACCCCGACGGTTTCGGTGTCGGATCCGTCGTCGCGCCGCGTCGCCCGGATGGCCGTGGCGACCCTGGCCCACTCGTGCAGCGCCGCCGCCAGCTCGTCGTTCAGCGGGAATTCCTCGGGCGCCAGGCCGGCGGCATGCCGCCCGTCGACGAGCACCGCGCGGTCGCCCCGGACACGCAATTCCACGATCGTCGGCGCGCGGCGGTCCTCGGCGGTCATCGTTGGCCGAGCCTAGCTCGTTCGGCCATCTCGTAGCAGGCGATCGCGCCGGCCACCGCGACGTTCAGCGAGTCCACGTGCTCGGCGATCGGGATACGGACCGCGACGTCGGCCACCGACAGCACGTCCTCGCTGAGCCCGTGCCCTTCCGATCCGAGGAACAGGATCGCCCGCTCGACGGACCGGGCGAAGTCCCGGACCGGCACGGCACCCGGCCGGGGCGTCAGTGCCGCGATGGTGAAACCCACCGCACGCAGCTTGCTGGCCGCCGCTCCGATGTCGTCCACCCGCGCGAACGGCACATGCAGCACGTGCCCCATCGACACCCGGACGCTGCGCCGATACAGCGGATCCGGGCAGCCGGGACCGACCAGCACACCGTCCACCCCGAAGGCGGCGGCATTGCGGAACAACGAGCCGATGTTCTCGTGGTCGTTGACGCCTTCCAAGCCGAGCAGCACCCGTCCGGACAGCAGTCGTTCCCAGCTCACCGGGGCGGCCCGGTCGGCGACCGCCAGCACCCCGCGGTTGAGGTGGAACCCGATCACGGCGTCCATGACCTCCGCGGACGTGACGTAGACCGGTACGTCGAGCGCGGCCAGCCGCGCCGCCAGATCGTCGACGCGCGGGCGGATGCCCAGCACCGAGCGCACCGGATACGGCGAGTCCAGCAGCCGCTGCACGGCGTTGGTGCCCTCGGCGATCACCAGACCGCGGCCGCCGGGCCGATCCGGGCGGCGGTCGGCACGTTTGAGGTCGCGGTAGTCGTCCAACCGTGGGTCGGCGGGATCGCCCACGTCCACGAACACAGCCACGTGGCTGAGTCTGCCGCAGCGCCCGGTCCCCGGCGCACCAGGTCGACGACCAGGCACGATCGCGGAGCGTCAAGTCCGCCTCACCCGTTGTACCGGTTTGGCCGCTAGCCGCTGCGGCAATTCCCGTGTCACCGTTACAGGCCGGGGTTCGCACGAGAGCCACAAGACGAACGGGGCGGGGAGCGCACAGCATGACCGACGATGGGCTGGCGAGCGCGAGCTCGTCGGATCGCGCTCGCTATCGGCGCAAGGTGCAACGGTGCCTGGACACCCTGGCGCAGATGCTGGCCGAAGGCAGTTTCGTCGCCCAGCCGCCACGCATCGGACTGGAGATCGAGCTGAATCTGATCGACGAGCAGATGCGCCCGTCGATGACCAACGCGGAAGTGCTCGAGTCGCTGGACGACCCGTCGTTCACCACCGAGCTGGGCAGGCACAACCTGGAGCTGAACGTGCCGCCCCGCAGGCTGGACGGCGAATCGCTGTTCGAGCTCGACCTGGAACTGCGCACGTTCTTGTCCGACGCGGACACCAAAGCGGGCGAATGGGGGTCCCGGCTGGCGCTCATCGGCATCCTGCCCACGCTGGGCGCCGAGCACTTCGAGGCCAAATGGCTGACCGCCAATCCGCGCTATCTGACGCTCAACGACAAGATCCTCGCCGAGCGCGGTGAGCACACGCTGCTGACCATGGACGGGGTGGCGCTGCCCGGCCGCCAGCCCGAGCGGCTGCGCGCGTACTCCGACACCATCCTGCCCGAGGCCGCCTGCACGTCGATGCAGCTGCACCTGCAGGTCAGCCCGGACAAGTTCGCCGCGTACTGGAACGCCGCCCAGTGCCTGGCCGGGGTGCAGCTGGCCGTGGCGGCCAACTCCCCGTTCCTGCTGGCCAAGGCGCTGTGGCACGAGACGAGGATCCCGCTGTTCGAGCAGTCCACCGACACCCGCCCCGAGGAGCTGAAGAACCAGGGCGTGCGGCCGCGGGTGTGGTTCGGCGAGCGGTGGATCAACTCGATCTACGACCTGTTCGAGGAGAACGTCCGCTACTTCCCCGGGCTGCTCACCGACACCGACCCGGAGGATCCGCTGGACACGCTGGCGTCCGGGCGCACGCCGAAACTGACCGAGCTGCGCATGCACAACGGCACGGTGTGGCGGTGGAACCGCCCGGTCTACGACGTGGTGGACGACCAGCCGCACCTGCGAGTGGAGAACCGCGTGCTGCCCGCCGGGCCGACGGTGGCCGACATGGTGGCGAACGCGGCGTTCTTCTACGGCGCGCAGCGTGCGCTGGCCGAGGCCGAGCGCCCGGTGTGGACGGCGATGTCCTTCCAGGCCGCCGAGGACAACATGCACCGTGGGGCGCGGTTCGGCATGGACGCCGAGCTGTACTGGCCCGGCCTCGGCTGCGTGCCGCCGGACGAGCTGGTGCTTCGTGAGCTGCTGCCGCTGGCCGCCGAGGGGCTGGCTGCCGCCAACGTGGATGCCACGGTCGCCGACCGCTACCTGGGCATCATCGAGCAGCGCTGCCTGACCAGGCGCAACGGCGCCGCGTGGCAGCGTGCGACGGTGGACAAGCTGGAGCGGGCGGGCATGGACCGTGAGCACGCGTTGCGCGCCATGCTGGCCGACTACGTCGGCTTGATGCACGGTGGCGATCCGGTGCACGAGTGGCCGGTGTAGGCCTCCGGACGATCGGGTTTCGTCGCGGGTGCAGGCGGCCGGGGCGCACGCTGACCGGTGTGCGCCCCGGCCCGGGTTCACGCGCGCCGGCTGCATCGCGTGGTTGACTTGCCCGCCGGGTGGGTACGAAGTGGTCGTGACCACACCGCGTTGACCTCCACCATGGTGGAAGTTGCATCGTGGCTGGTAGCTCTTGATCACCCGGTTCGACCGGGGTAGTGATCCGGACTAGGTTGAATAGCGGAATTCCCACCCGTGTGAATTGAGGGAGCACAGATGGCGCTCTACGAGCTTCCCGATCTCGACTACGACTACGGCGCACTCGAGCCGCACATCTCCGGCGAGATCAACGAACTGCACCACAGCAAGCACCACGCGACCTACGTCAAGGGCGCGAACGACACGATGGAGAAGCTGGCCGCGGCCCGCGACGCGGGTGACTACGGGGCGATCGTCGGCCTGGAGACCACGCTGGCGTTCAACCTGGCCGGGCACGCCAACCACGTGGTGTGGTGGAAGATCCTGTCGCCGGAGGGCGGTGACAAGCCGACCGGTGAGCTGGCAGCCGCCATCGACGAGAGCTTCGGTTCGTTCGACAAGTTCCAGGCGCACTACAACGCGGTGGCCACCACGATCCAGGGCAACGGGTGGGCTGCGCTGTCCTGGGACCCGCTGGCCAAGCGGCTGGTCATTCAGCAGCTGCGCGACCACCACAACAACATGGCGCTGCCCACCACGCCGATCCTGATGACCGACGTGTGGGAGCACGCGTTCTACCTGCAGTACAAGAACGTCAAGGCGGACTACGTCAAGGCGTTGTGGAACGTCTACAACTGGGCGGAGATCGCCAAGCGGTTCGAGAACGCCGTCAACGGCGGCAACGGCCTGCTCGGCTGACGCCACCCGTGCTTTCCCGGCCCGGTCCGGCCATGTGCCGGACCGGGCCGTCACGGCAAACGGGGTGTTCATCGGCGAACGGACGGTTCACCGCGGGTGCGGCGGGCAGGAGGAGCCAGGCCTGACCAGCGCACCGACCGCACACCAGACGACGGCAGTGACTGTGCGCGCCGACCGCAGAGTGGCAGTCGCATCGCGACCGGGTGGCAGCACGCTGATCCGGGACACGCGACGACTGCGGGGAACGGCCACCCACCTTGCCACGGCAAGCCGACCCGACACGCGCCCGGCCCGACCACGGAACGCCAGACGCTGCCGGACCACCGCGACGACCTCGACGACCTCGGTGACCCGCGACCAGCCGGATCACGCCAATGGCCGCACACCGCCCGGCACGGCCCGGCTCAGGCCCCTGGGCACCCCCCCCCCGCCACCGCCCACCGCGACACCGACCCAGTGCCCGCAGGCCCACGAACCTTCGTAACCAGCCACAGCACCGCACCACAACAAGCCAGCCCGGCATTCGCCCACCCCGGCCCCAAGCGACGCCAGGCACCACCACGCCACACCACCCCGACCCCGACGACCTCAGCGACCAGCCGGATCATCCGCGCATCACCAGCAGCCCGATCGACAGGTGATGTGGCCCGACACCACCGACGGCATCGGCCGGACGCCGCCCGACATCACATTGATCGACAGGCCTGCCGGAGTATCCTGACGACGCGACGAGGCCCCGTGGCGCGTCCTCCGCCACGGGGCCTTCGTGCGTTCCCGAACTGACTGCCGCTCCCACCACGAAGCGACGCGACTGAGGTTAGCCTAACCTCACCTGCTGTGCAACACGGGGTCCGGATCGTGGGCGCGAACACGCTACTGTTCAGCCATTCGCTGGATCAGTTCCGCCGCCTGGTCGAGGATCTGGCGCTCCTGCGGAGTGAGCTTGGCCAGCTGCTCGTCCAGCCACGCTTCCCTTGCGGTGATGGTCGCCTTGACGTAGTCCACGCCGTGGCGGCTCAGCTCGACGATCGCTTGCCTGCCGTCGGTGGGATGGGCCCGGCGCTCGACGTAGCCCATCTTCTCCAGCGCCGCGATCACCCTGGTCATCGACGGCGGCTGCACCCCTTCCTTGGCCGCCAACTGCCCCGGCGTCATCGGCCCGCACTTGTGCAGCGTCGACATCGCCGACAGCTGCGTCAGGGTGACGTCGGTCGGCGGGTTCTGCGCCCGCAAGCGGCGGTTGAGCCGGACGACGGCCAGCCGCAACCGGGCGGCCAGCCCACGATCACTGGTCCGCGGCACGGTGTCCATTCCGCCAGCCTACCGAGTCGGCACCGCCATGACGCAGGTCGGGAGCGGGATCCGGCAGGCAGCACGGTGCCGGCGGCGGACCGGGACGGGCGTGGGTAGGCTTCGGTCATGACCACCGACCGGAACCCGGATGGCGCCGCCACCGCGGACGGTCGGCGCACCCCACCCGACCTGCCCAAGAGCTTGGTGGACCTGCGGCCGCCGCTGCTCGTCGGGACCGGGGCATGGGCCGTCGCCCTCGGCGTCTCGCTGGTGCTTCGCTACGCGTTCGACGCCGACGTCGGCATCTGGCCACAGACCTCGCTGGCCGGGCTCGTCCTCGGATTCGTCGGGATGGGCGTCGTTTCCTGGCAGCGCTGGGCCTCCCGGCGCGGATCGCGCGGGGCTCAGCGCGGGCTCTGACCGCGGTCGTCCGCGTTCGACCCGAGCGGCACCACGTCCAGCTGGGTGTCGTCGTAGACCAGCTCGGCCACCGGCACCCCGGAACTACGCTGCACCTTGATCTCGGAATGCGCGCCGCAGCCGTACTCGACATGCACGACCCGGCCGTCCGCGGGCGAGTACTCGTTGCAGCACGCGCCGAAGGCCGCCCGCAGCGCGCCCGACAGCGGGTAGTAGAACCCGCAGGTGCCACAGGTCTCCCGCACGCTGCGTGCCATGTCCGACCGCGGGCCGAACTCACCGGAACGCCAGCGCTTCGCGGCCCGCATCCTGCCCTCGAAGGACAGCACCCGCACCCGGCCGAGCCCGACCTCGCGCGCCACCTCCTCGACGGCAGGATCGTCGCTGTGCAGGTAGCCGGGAACCAGCCGCTCGTCGTTCGGGTCGGCGGGCAGCAGGTCGCCGACCCCCAGGTCGCCCGGCCGCACCCGCTGCTCCCACGGCACCCACGGCTTGGCCACCAGCGCGTCCGGGCCGGGGCGCAGCACCGCCTCGCTCACCGTGACCGGGAAGCCCTCCCCGGCCGACGCCAGCGTGATCTCCCAGCGCCAACCGCGGTAACCGGGCACGTGCGCCTCGAAGCGGTACGTCACCGCCGCAGCGTCCTCGACCACCTGGTCCACGTAGTCGCCGACCGCGGATTCGTCGTAGCCGCGGTCCGCCGCTTCCTCACGGGCGACGGCGCGGGCGGTCTCGACCGCGTCCAGCAGCTCCGGTGCCGGCCGTGGTGGTGCCTCGGTCGCGCTGGTCATGGGCTCGAGAATAGACGTCGGGGAATCTGGCAGGCTGGGCCGGTGCACCGCGGACGTCGTCTCCTCCGGCTGGACCTGCTCGGCGCCGGACGCCGCCTGCTCCGGCGCGCTCGCGGACGGCGGGACGGGCGCGGCGGGCTCGCTCGGCGCACGGTGCCGCTCAAGCTGCTGCTCTCGCGGCTGACCGCCGTCGTCGGCTGCATGGCCGTGCTCGCCTGCGAACCGGGCGATCCGGGCACGGAGGGTGCTCGGGACGCGCTCGTCGCGCAACAACCGCCCGAGCGCCTGCGCGTACAGGTCCTTGAAACGCTTCGCCATGATCGGAACGCTTTCACACAGGGGTTCGAGATCGCGCGCGGGACACTGTACGAGGGCACCGGCCGGGTCGGCCAGTCGTACGTGCGTGCGATCGATCTGACCACGGGCAAGGAGCTGCGCCGGATCATGCTCCCTTCCCCGATGTTCGGCGAAGGGATCACCGTCACCGACACGGACCTGTGGCAGCTTACCTGGCAGGACGGAGTCGCTTTCCGCCGCGATCCCCGCACGCTCGAGGAGCGCGAGCGGGTTCGCTACTCCGGCGAAGGCTGGGGACTGTGCCACCAGCCGGAAGCCGAACGGCTGGTGATGAGCGACGGCACCGACGTGCTCACCTTCCGTGACCCGCGGACGTTCGCCGAGATCGGCCGGGTGCGGATCCGCTCCGGCGGCATGCCGGTGGACGACCTCAACGAGCTGGAGTGCGTCGACGACGTGGTCTACGCCAACGTCTGGCAGACCGACACGATCCTGCGCATCGACCCCGACGCGGGCGTCGTCACCGGCGAGATCGACGCATCCGGCCTGCTGAAGCCGCACGAGCGGGCGCACGCCGACGTGCTCAACGGCATCGCCGCCATTCCCGGCACGGACGCCTTCTTCATCACCGGGAAGCTGTGGCCGAAGACGTTCCGCGTGCGCTTCGTCCCCGCCGGGTGACCACGGTCCGCAGTGCGTGGGCGCACCCGGCCGCCGCGGCCGGCCACAGCGCGAGCGAGGCCACGGTCCGCAGCGCGTGGGCGCACCGCATGCACCGGGTCCGGGAACTCCTCGGTCGTCTCACCGAAGTGGTGGCCCGGGCGCACCGCATACACCGGGTCCGGGACCTCCCCGAGTTTCACCTCATCTTGCAGCGGTGTTGCGCGCACGACACGAGCCGATGAGGCAGGATGAGAAGAGTGATCGGTTCCGGTTCCGACGACAGGAAGGGCCCCTCGGTGTTCGGGGGCCGGTCCCGTCGCGGCCGCAACAAGCCCGCCCGCAAGTGGGTCCCGGATCCCGAGCCGACGCGCCGCTCGCGGGGCGCCGTCACGCCCCCGCCGACCAAGCGATTCGCCGAGCCGCCCGCTGCCAGGCCGCCGGTGGAGGATCCTCCGCACCGGATCACCGCCGACCAGGCCTACACCGTCGAACTGGAGCGGGAGCAGCGCAGGCAGCCGCGTGAGCAGGCCGAGCCGGGCGCGCCCGGCTGGGAGCGCTACGGAACGGACGGCTACCTCCGGCCCCCGGGTCACCGGTCCCGCGGCTACGAGCGCCAGGCCCCGCCGCCCGGTGAGCGGCCCTACGACGAGCGGAGGCAGCGGTTCTACGACGGGCCCGCAGGGCGGCCCTACCCGGAGCGCGGCGGGTATCGGGGCCGCGACGAGCATGGCTACCCGCATCCCGGCGGCTACGACCAGCGGGGCCGCGCGCACTACGAGGGGCCGGGGCACGAGCCGCCTGGCCACGCCGGCGGGCACGGTGGCCAACCGCCGGGCGGCGGGCACGTGCCTCCCGGCGGCGGCCAGGTCCCGCCCGGTGACGGTCCCGTCGGTCCGGACGGGCGGCCGTGGCCGAAGAAGCTCACGGTCACCAGGGTGGCGGCCATGCGCGGCCGGGAGCTGTCCGAGCGCGCGGTGCGGCTGTTCCAGCGGGTGCACCGGGCCGACGGTGCCCACGAGTCCGGCCTGACGTCGCTGAGCTGGTCGCTGATGCTCAACTACGCCAGCGACGCGGCCTTGGCCGTCGCGCTGGCCAACACGCTGTTCTTCTCCGCCGCGACCGCCGAGTCGAAGTGGAAGGTCGCGCTCTACCTGCTGATCACCATCGCGCCGTTCGCGGTCATCGCGCCGCTGATCGGGCCTGCGCTGGACAAGATCCAACGCGGCAGGCGGCTGGCCATGGCCGTCGCGTCGGCCGCGTCCGCCGTGATGTGCATGGTCATCGCGCTGAACTTCGACAACTGGGCGCTGTATCCCGCGGCGCTGGGCAAGATGGTGCTGTCGAAGTCGTACATGGTGCTCAAGTCGGCGGTCACCCCGCGGGTGGTGCCGCCGGAGATCACCCTGTCGAAGACCAACGCCCGGTTGACCGTGTTCGGGCTCGGCGCCGGTGCCGTCGGCGGTGCCATCGCGTCGCTGTTCAGCTGGATCGCCGGCTCGCCGGGCGCGGCCTGGGTCGCCGCGGCGATCTGTGTCGCCGGAACCGTGCAGGCGATGCGCATCCCGTCCTGGGTGGAGGTCACCGAGGGCGAGGTGCCCGCGACGCTGAACTCGCAGGCCATCCGGCGCAAGCCTGCGGGCAAGCAGCCGATCACCGTCGGCGTGCTGGTGGCGCTGTGGGGCAACGGCACGATCCGGTTGCTGACCGGATTCCTGATGCTGTTCGCCGCGTTCGCGGTCAAGGCGTCCGCGGAGCAGCACGACCAGAGCCCGTTCGTCCAGCTGCTGCTGCTCGGCGTGCTCGGTGCCGCCGCAGGCGCGGGTGGCTTCGTGGGCAACGCCATCGGCTCCCGGCTGCACCTGGGCGGCACCGACCAGGTCACCACGGTCGCGGTCGCCACCACGCTCGCCGCCACCGTGCTGGCCGCGCTGCTGCCGGGGATCGCCACGGCCGCGCTGGTGGCCTTGATCGGCGCGACCTGCAGCGCGCTGGCCAAGATCAGCCTGGACGCGGTCATCCAGCACGACCTGCCGGAGGAATCCCGCGCGTCGGCGTTCGGCCGGTCGGAGACCGTGCTGCAGATGGCCTGGTGCTTCGGCGGCGCGATCGGCCTGCTGCTGCCGCCCACCTACTGGCTCGGCTTCCTGGTGATCTCCGTCCTGCTGGTGCTCGGCCTGGTACAGACGATCCTGGTGCGGCGCGGCAAGTCGTTGCTGCCGAGCCGGGAGATCTTCAGTCGCCGCAGGGCTGCCGCAGCGACGTCCGGAACGCCCGCGGGATCGGCGCCGTCTTCCGGCTCAGCGGAGCCCGCAGGCGCGGCGCCCGCCACCGGTGGCCCGTCCGGTTCGGACGGAACCAAGCGGCGGCCGCGCACCACCAAATGGACGCCCCAGTAGGCTTCGGCGCATGCCGCGACGTTTGCCCGCCGTGTTGCTCGCTGCCCTCGCGTCGACCGTCGCCGGTTGCTCGGCGTCCGGCCCTCCGGAGCTGACGGTGTACGCCGACGGGAAGACCATGCAGCTCGCACCGGTGCAGTACTGCGACGTACGGGTGACCGAATGCGAGGCCAACCCGCAGGCCGCAGGGCTCATGACGGTGCGTCCCGACCGGCCGATGCAGATCTCCGTGCCGCCCGAGGTCGCCGAATCTCCTTGGCTCGTGTACGTGCAGTCGGTGGACGCGCAAGGCCGTCCCCAGCCGGTACAGCACGAGTTCTTCAGCCCAGGTGAGGCCTACGCCTACACCGCGCGGCCCGCGCCTGGCCAGCGGCTGCTCACGGTGGAGATCCAGCAAGCCGGGGCCGCGTTCGACGACAGCGGCGTGATCGTCGCCAGGGGCGTGTGGTCCGTGCAGCTGCGCGGCCGCTGACCGTCAGGCACCCGGCACCCGTGGGGCGCGGACTGGATCTTCCGCCCGGCCACGCCGTTCGCCTTCCCGGCACCCCACCGCGTGGGGCGCGGGTCCGGACAGGTGCGGCAGGAATCCGGAGCCTTCCCGGCACCCCACCGCGTGGGGTGCGCGGACACCACGACTACGGATCGAGATCGTCCGCAACCGCCCGCAGCACTTCGGCGATCCGCTTGGCGTGGCGGCGTTCCGGATACCGGCCACGCCGCAGCCCGGGCTGCACCCTGGCCTCCAGCAGCTTGATCATGTCCTCGATCACGCCGTGCAGCTCTTCGGCGGGGCGGCGGCGAGCCTCGGCGACCGACGGCAGCGGGTCGATCAGCCGCACCGAGAGGGCCTGCGGACCGCGACGTCCGTCGGCGATCCCGAACTCCAGGCGCTGTCCGGCCTTGAGCGTCTCAACGCCACGCGGCAACGCCGATTTCCGGACGTACACGTCCTCGCCCCCGTCCTGGGAGACGAACCCGAAGCCCTTCTCCGCGTCGTACCACTTGACCCTGCCGGTCGGCACCGAACTCACCGTTCCTTTTCTGCTCGAGCGCGCGCACGAACTCCTCGAGTACGCGCGTACGCGCGCAAGCCTGCTCGCACGACGAACGCGCCCCGGGGGGTCGCCCTCCCGACGCGCGTCAAGTACAGCGTAGCGAGTTTAGAAGGCCCGGCGCGAAGGTTTCTCATGCGCCTGCGGTGCGCGACACAAGCATCCGTACCCTTTGTCCTCGTGACCGCTTCGCACCGTCGACCGCACCGGATGGTCCAGGCCGCGGTGGCTTGTTTCGCCGCCGGGATCCTCGGGGTGCTGGTGATCCTCGGGTTGTACGCCGCGGGCCAGACCGAGCTGCCGTGGTGGCTCAACGTCGCGGCGATCGGGCTGACCACGATCGGGTTCGCCCTCGGCCTGGTGGCGCTGCTGCGGGAAGCGCGCGCCCGCGGCTGACCAGCCGGAAAGCACCGGCCGCACGCGCTTCGGCCTGCTCCGGCCGTGCGGCGACGGCTAGAGGTCGCGCAGGCCGCGCAGCACCCGTTGCATCAGCTCCAGGTCCGGTCCTTCCGCACCGGAACCTGCCGGATGCACGGTGATCAGGTTCTCCTCGACCATCGAGGCGAGCAGGGTCTTGGCCACGCCAAGGGGCACCGACAGCATCGCGGCCACCTCGCTGACCGAGCGAGGCTGCGCGCAGAGCTCGAGGACACGCCGGTGCTCGTCCTTGACCGCCGCGGCGGGGCCGGCGGCTTTCGCGCTCACCAGGGTTTCCATGGCGAACGTGGGCGGGGAGGTGGTCTTGCCCCCGGTCCAGACGTAGGGGCGGACCCAGGCGACCTCCCCCAGGTCGTCCGTCTCCTCGCGCACCGGCGTCGGCCCGGTGTCCGGCTGCTGCGGCGTCGGGCCTGCTGCGCCGTGTGTGGCCTCGGCGGGCTTCGCACCCTCCGGCCGCCCCGCTGCCTCCTGCGCCATGACGACCTCAACCGGCTCGGCCTCTTCTGCTCCGTCCGAAGCGTCGGATTCCGCCGGGGCCGCACCTTCTTCGCGCGCGTAGCCTGACTGCTCGGCGTCCACGCTGGCCGCGCGCTTCGACTCGGCATCACCGCGCGCAGTGTCTTGGTCGGACTCGGAGGGATGCGCGACCGTGTGTTCGGTTCCCCGACCGTCGTCAGCCACCGCTTCCGCATCCGACGCAGCGTCGGCTTCGTCAACGGCGTTCTGCTCGCCGACGCCCGTGACCTGCGCTTCCGTCTGCAGGGGATCGGCATCTGCTGGGTTCTCGGCGTCCGGCGACTCGCCGGCGATCACCGGCTCCCCGACGACCTGCTGGGCCGGGCCTTCTTCGTCGGGCCCCTCGTCCGGCCAGGCGGGCTCCGCCACCTTCGCGGTGGCCGCGCTGTCGTGCGCGTTCCGATCCACCGCCACGCGGCTCTCGCTCTCGTCGCTCTCGGCTGATGCCGCGGGCACCTGGGTCACGGCAGGCGTCCGGCGACGACCGCTCCACCGGAACACGCCGCGGGAGCCGCCCATGATTGGTTCCTCCCTCGAAGCTCCTCACCTGCCGTCGGATCAAGGGCTCACTCTAAGGCCTGCCTCCCGGCGGGCGCAGTCCACCGCCACGGTGCGAATGCGTCCCGGTCGTGGGACGCGCGGGCAGGTCATTCGGCGTCGCGCGGTTCCGCGTCCCCGCCCGGCTCTTGGTACGGCAAAGACACGACGAGCATCGGCCCGCCGACGAACACGCCACCGTCGATGCCCAGCACCTTGCCGCCCGCATACAGCAGCGGCCCGGTCACGTCCTCCGGGGCGACGCCCATCTGGTCGGCGATCACGCTGTGCCCGTGCACGATGCGCTGCCCGCCCAGCCGCTCCAGCAGCAGGCCGGCCACCTCCGGCCCGTCCGGCCCGCGGAAGGCGTAGCGGGTGGTCATGCGGCTCCACACGTCCCACCACTCGACCAGGTCGTCCCCAGCCAGGATGTCGCGCACCGCTTTGTTGATCGAGTTCGCGTCGTCGCCCCACTCCAGGTAGGCCGTGGTGTCGGAGTGCATCAGCAGGTGATCGGCCGCGTGCGCGATCACCGGCCTGCTGGTCAGCCACTCCAGGTGCCGGTCGGTCAGTCCCTGGATGTCCCGGATTCGCCCGCCGTTGAGCAGCCAGCTGCGCGCGAAGCTGCGGATGCCGAAGTCCGACGGCACCGCGGTGTCGCCGAACGTGTACATGCCGAGCATCAGGATCTCGTGGTTGCCGAGCACCGAGTCGACCGCACCACCGGCTTCGCCCGCCTGGTCGGCCAGGCTCATCACCAGGTCGATGACGCCGATGCCGTCCGGGCCACGGTCGACGAAGTCGCCGAGAAACCACACGCGCGCGTTCCCGCCTGCCCACCGGTCGTCGTCGTCGAGCAGGCCGGCGGCGCGCAGCGCGTCGGCGAGCTGGTCCCGGTGGCCGTGTACGTCGCCGACGACGTACGTGGGCCGCTGCCTGTCACTCATAGTCGTTTCAACTGTAGGCCCGTGCGGGGCGTTGTGGCAGCTCAGGCCGTCGAGCCGGTCAGTTCAGGCGGACCGGGCGGCCGAAAGGGGCGATGCCGGGTGCACGTCGACCGCGGTGGCTTTCACCACGACCGTGACGGGTTTGCCGGGGTCCAAGGCCAAATCGGCGACGGCTGCGGGGGTCAGATCGGCCGTCAGCCCACCGGCCCAGCCGCCACTGGCGCGGGTGCGTACCCGGATCACCGGCCCGTGCGGCTCCACCGCAGCGACGACCGCTTCCGCGGTGTTGCGGGGACTGCCCGGCACCGACTCGCCGCGCGGGTACACCGACACCGCCGACGGCGCGAACACCGCGACGGCGGGCGTATGCGGCTCGAGCCCTTCGGCGTGCAATCCGCTGAGCAGGTCGCCGTCCGGCGTGCGCAGTCCACCTTCGACGGCTTCGCCGGCCACCAGGTTGAGCCCGGCCAAGCGCGCAGCGAATGGAGTACGAGGCGCGGACAGGACGCGCTGCGTCGGTCCACGCTCCACCACCCGGCCATCGGCCAGCACCAGCGCGGTGTCGGCCAGCGCGAGCGCATCGAGCGGGTCGTGCGTCACCAGGACCGTCACCCGTTTCGATGCCGAACGCAACACCGTGCGCAGCAGGGCACGCATCGCCGGGGCGGCATCGGCGTCCAACGCGGCCAGTGGCTCGTCGAGCAACAGCAGCTCGGGCTCGGTCGCCAGCGCGCGGGCCAGCGCCACCCGCTGGGCCTGGCCGCCGGACAGCTGGTCCGGCCGCCGATCCGCATACTCCTCGGCGCCGACGGCGGCCAGCCACCTGCCTGCGATGGCCCGCGCCTGGCGTCGGCTCGCCCCCGCCGCCCGTGGGCCGAAGGCCACGTTGTCCCGCACGGTCAAGTGGGGAAACAGCAACGGGCGCTGCCGCAGGAGGCCGACCCGCCGTCGATGCGGCGGCAGCGAGCCGAGTTCGCGGCCGTCGAGCCGGACGGACGTCTCGTCGGACCGCAGCAGCCCGGCAAGGCAGTCCAGCAGTGTCGATTTGCCTGCACCGTTGTGCCCCAGCACGGCGACCACGTGCCCACGCTCCGCGGACAACTCCACCGACAGCCGGAACTGTCCGCGCGCCGCCCGCACGACGGCCCGCAGCGTCATGGCCGGGCCCCCTCGGTCACACGCGCGGTCATGCGCGGGCCCGCGGCCACGATCACCGCGATCGCCACCACGATCAACAGCAAGGACAACGCCACCGCGCTTTCCACGTCCGCCTCGGCCTGCGCGTAGACCTCCAGCGGAAGCGTTCGTGTCACCGCCTGCAGGCTGCCGGCGAACGTGATCGTGGCGCCGAACTCGCCGAGAGCGCGGGCGAAGCTGAGCACCACACCGGACGCCAACGGCGGCAGCAGCAACGGCAGCGTCACCCGGGTGAACACCACCCACGGCCCCGCGCCGAGTGTCGCGGCCACCCGCTCGTACTCGTCTCCCCCGGCGCGAATCGCACCGTCCAGGCTGATCACCAGAAACGGCATGGCCACGAACGTCTGCGCCAGCACCACCGCAGCGGTCGTGAACGGGACCCGCACCCCGGCAACCACGTCCAGCAGGTATCCGGCGAAGCCGTTGCGGCCGAGCAGGTACAACAACGCGAGCCCGCCCACCACGGGCGGCATGACCAACGGCAGCACCACCACAGCGCGCAGCACACGGCCACCTCGACGAACCCGGGCCAGCACGACAGCAAGCGGTACGCCGAGCAGCACGCACAGCAGGGTCGACAGTCCCGCGGTGACCAGCGACAGCTCCAGCGCGTCAAGCGAAGCCTGCGAGGTCAGCAACTCCGGCAGCCGGGCGAAGTCGACCCGGAACAACAGCCCGGCCACGGGCAGCACGATCAGCGCCAGGCCGGCCGCCGCAGGAATCCACAGCAGCCGCGGCGACCGAAGCCCGCTACGGAGCGTCGAATCCCGCGTCACGCAACACCCGCTGTCCTTCGTCACTGAGCACGAATTCGACGAACTGCCTGGCCAGATCCGGCTCCGCGGCTTCCCGGGTCGTGGCGATCGGGTACGCATTGGCCACGGCATCAGCGCCGGTGATCGGCACCGCGTCGACCTTGCCAGCGGCCGCCCGCACGTCGGTGACGTAGACCAGGCCCGCATCGGCCTCCCCGGCCGCGACCTTGCCGAGCACGGATTTCACGTCGGGTTCTTCACTCGCGGGTTGCAGACGCACGTTGGCGTTCGCCGCCAACGCCTGCGCCGCCCGGCCGCATGGCACTTCGGGAGCGCAGGTCACCAGCACCACGTCGCCCCGAAGGCCGGTTAAGCCGTCGATCTTCTTGGGGTTGCCCGGGGCCACGGCGATGGTCATCCGGTTCCGCGCGAACCGTTGCGGTTCGCCGTCGATCACCCCTGCCTGCACCGCCTTCGCCATCGCCTTGTCGTCGGCCGCGGCGAACACGTCCGCCGGTGCCCCTTCGGCCAGCTGCTCCGCCAGCCGGGACGATCCGCCGAAGCTGAGCCGCACGTCCACGCCCTCGCGGCGGGCTTCGAACTTCTCCGCGAGCTGCTCGAAAGTCTCGGTCAGCGAAGCGGCCGCGAACACCGTGACCGTGCGCGTCGCCTCCGCCGTCGCGCACCCCGCCAGCAACAGGGCGATGGCAGCCGCTGCGACCACCCTCGTCAGCCTCATGCCTGCCTCCGCTGCGGGGTCTCCACCACGACGGTGGTGGCTTTGACGACCGCGACCGCCAGCGAACCGGGGCGGAGCCCGAGTTCCCGCACCGCTTCCGAGCTCATCAGCGACACCACCCGATGCGGACCGCACTGCAACTCGACCTGTGCCATCACGGTGTCGGACACCACGTCGGTCACCAGGCCGACGAAACGATTGCGCGCCGACCGGTTCACCGCGGACGGGTCGGCCACCTCGGCCGCGTACGCCCGCGCTTTGGCCGCCAGCTCCGCGCCGTCGACCACCGCACGCCCCGCGGCGTCCGTGCTCGCGGTCAGCTCGCCCGCCTTGACCCAGCGGCGCACCGTGTCGTCGCTGACGCCGAGGAGCTGAGCGGCTTCCGAAATCCGATACAGCGGCACGATTTGAAGTCTAGATCCGCACGTACGTCAGAATCCAGCTCGTGGCTCCGCATGTGCAAATTCACGCGCTGAACCGCGGAATTGGTGGGCGCGCAACGGTTGCCCCCACGGCTACCCTGGGTGGTGTGACGGCGATCAACCTTGGACTCCCTCGCGTGATGCGCGACTACGGAGGAGCCGACATGGCCGGCCGCCCGGACACCCCGGGGTTGATCGACAAGTACGGCCGCGTCGCTACCGATCTGCGCGTTTCCCTCACCGATCGATGCAATTTGCGCTGCCAGTACTGCATGCCCGCGGAAGGGCTGGACTGGCTGCCCAGTGCGGACATCCTGACCGACGAGGAACTGCTGCGCGTGCTCCGCATCGCGGTGCGCGACCTGGGCATCACCGACATCCGCCTGACCGGCGGTGAGCCACTGCTGCGGCGCGGACTGGAAGACCTCGTCGCCGAGATCACGGCGCTGCGCCCGCGCCCCCGGGTGGCCATGACCACCAACGGCATCGGCCTGGCCAAGCGGGCCGCCCGGCTGGCCGCAGCCGGTCTCGACCGAATCAACGTCTCGCTGGACACGATCGACCGGCAGACGTTCGTCGAGATCACCCGGCGCGACCGGCTGCACCACGTACTGGAAGGGCTGCGCGCCGCCCAGGAAGCCGGGCTGCGCCCGGTGAAGGTCAACGCCGTCCTGCTGCGCGGGGTGAACGACCACCAAGCCTGCTCGTTGCTGCGGTTCTGCCTGGAGCACGGCTACCACCTGCGGTTCATCGAGCAGATGCCGCTGGACGCCCAGCACCAGTGGAACCGCGCGGAAATGATCACCGCCGACGAGATCCTGGCCATCCTCCGCACCGAGTTCACGCTCGAGCCCAGCCCGGCGGAGCGCGGGTCGGCACCCGCGGAACGCTGGCTGGTCGACGGCGGCCCCGGCGAGGTCGGCGTCATCGCCTCGGTGACCAAGCCGTTCTGCCAGGCGTGCAACCGCACCCGGCTGACCGCGGACGGTTCACTGCGGTCGTGCCTGTTCAGCACGGACGAGACCGACCTGCGGACGATCCTGCGCAGCGGGGGCTCCGACGAGGACGTCGCCAACGCCTGGCGGGCCACCATGTGGGCCAAGGGCCCCGGTCACGAGATCAACTCCGCGGGATTCGCCCAGCCGCTGCGTCCGATGAGTGCGATTGGTGGGTGAGATGCTCAAGGTCCAGGTCAACTACTACGCATCGGCCCGCGCCGCGGCGGGCGCCGACTCGGAGGCGGTGGCCATGCCGGACGGCGCCACCCTGGACGATCTCGTCGCACGGCTGGCCGCCGACCATCCCGGCAAGCTCGCACGGGTGCTGTCCATGGCCAGCTTCCTGATCAACGGGGTGGCCACCACCGACCGCAAGCGGGCCCTGGCGGACGGCGAACAGGTGGACGTGCTGCCACCCTTCGCGGGCGGCTGAGCCGCGCCGCAGGACCCGGCCGGACCGGCCCGCCGAAGCGGCGACGAGCCCTGCCACGAACGTAGTAGCGGTCACAGTACACGTGAGCCAAACCTCACCCTGGGTAATTGATCTCGGCTTGGACACGAGTCGATAACAAGCCTCTGACCTGCGAAAATGTCGCAATCGCAGGCGAAAAGCTCGCGTTACTGTGAGGTAGATCACGCATCGTTTCATTTCCGTTATCGAACGCGATTACGTACCGTCGATGCTCGGTCGGCCCCGAACCGGCCACAGCACGGGGTTCCGCTCGCCATGCCCTGTCCGGTGGGACCCCGCAACCCATCCCCCGATCCGAAGGAACTCCGGGACAGGGACGCGCGCAGGACGACCCCTGCACAGTGCGGTGGCGCGGAGGTACGAGTACGTCCCCATGTCTTATCGAGGCAAGCACCGAAAGCCGTCCACCATTCGCCGCAACATCGCCCGCGTTGCCGCCACCGGCATGGCCATGGGCGCCCCGCTGGCGATCGCCGCCGCTCCGGCCAACGCTGCCGGGTACAACCCGAACTGGGACATGCTCGCGCAGTGCGAGAGCAGCGGGGACTGGTCGATCAACACCGGCAACGGCTACTACGGCGGTCTGCAGTTCTCGCCGAGCACCTGGCAGGCCTACGGTGGCCAGGGCATGCCGCACCAGGCGTCGCGGGCCGAGCAGATCCGCATCGCCGAGAAGGTCCTTGCCGCGCAGGGTCCCGGCGCATGGCCCGCGTGCTCGGCGAAGACCGGCTGGTACAACGCCGGTGGCAGCGGCCAGAGCTACCAGGGCACCAACACCGAGGGTGGTGGCGCCCAGGAGCAGAAGCAGCAGCAGGCCAAGCCTGCTCAGCCCGCCCCGAAGGCCGCCCCGGTGCGCGCCAGGGTGACCAAGTCCAACCCGAACGGCGACTACACGGTCCGCAAGGGCGACACGCTGTCCGAGATCGCGGCCGAGAAGAACATCAAGGGCGGCTGGAAGAAGCTGCACCAGCTGAACAAGGAATACATCAGCGACCCTGACCTGATCCTGGTCGGCCAGAAGATCGCCACCAAGTGATCTGCTCGGTGGCCCGGTGAGCTGACCGGTGATCCGGCCGGTCGTCCGACCGGCGATGCGATGCGACGGGGCCTGCGGCGCGTGCGGTGCACGCGCGGCGGGCCCCACCGCGCTCCCCCATCCCCGGCTGGTTCCCCCACAGCCGGTTCGTCGGCCCGCTGACCGCCTGGCGGGCCGACCCCCCTACCTTCCGCGATCGGGTGTGAAGGCCGGGGCCTGGCGGCGGCGCACCGCTGCGGGTGCACCGCAGTGGACGCAAACCGCCAGGCCCCGGCGAACCCTTCCTTGACCCGGCGAACAGGCCGCAGCTGACGGCGGGACGCCAAGCGGCAACAAGCCACCGCGACAGCGCCCCGAAAGCACACGACGAACCCTTCATACGGCACAGCAGGCCACGACGCACAAACACAGCAGCACCAAGCCATCGCACCTGCCCTGCCACGACCCTGGTCAGCCCGAAGATGCGGCCGCTGCGCGTCTGCTGGATGCCCGAGCCGTGATAGGGCGACCAGGCCGGGGCCACGCCCTCACAGCAGGCAAACCGCAGCCAGGCGCCGAGCACCCATGGCCAGATCGCGGCCATCCGAAGCGCGCCGGCTCACACGGACCATCCCCGGCCACGAACGCTCGGCCAGCAGGCCGCAGCTGACAGTGGGACGCCGCGAGCCGGCCCGGAAACCGGAACACGGCGGCCGGAGAACCGGTCACCGCCCCCACGTCGACGGTTCAGTTGTCCCCAGGCCTGTGGACAACTGCCGCGGAGGCCACCGGAGCTGCCACTGTCACGGCGAGTTGACCCACTCGTCGGTGCCGTCGGTGAAGCGCTGGTGCTTCCAGATCGGCAGTCGCGCCTTCGCCGTGTCGACCAGGTCCGCGCACGCGGCGAAAGCCTCCCGCCGATGCGGCGCCGACACCGCGCAGGCCAGCGCCACGTCCCCGATGCCGAGGTCGCCGATCCGGTGGCTGATCGCCACGGCCCGCATCTGCGGATGCCGCTCGGCCACCTCGGAGACCACCGACCGCAAGACGTCCTTCGCGGTGGGGTGCCCCTCGTAGTGCAGGGCGGCCACCGACCGGCCACCGTCGTGATTGCGCACCACACCCGCGAACGACACCACGGCACCAGCCGCTTCGTCGGCGACCAGCCGTTCGTGCTCCGCGACGTCCAGCTTCTCCTCGGTGATCTCGGCAAGCACGACCCGAACGGCCCGCTCGCCGGATTCGCCACCGGTACCGGCGGCGGTCTCGCTGGACATGGCCTGCTCCTTCACTGCAGCGGCGGCCGAGGCGTCCTGCTCGCCCGCTCGTTCGTGGTCGCCGCCCGCGATCTGCGAGAGCGCGTGGTCGAGAACCCCCTCGAGAACCCCGAGGCCGTCCATCACGCCGCCGCGTGACCCGGGCAGGTTCACGATCAGCGTCCGCCCGGCGACCCCCACCGTTCCCCGGGACAGCACCGCGGTCGGCACATGGGGCAGGCCTGCGCGGCGGATGGCATCGGCCAACCCGGGCACGTGGTAGTCGACGACCTCGGCGGTGACTTCCGGCGTGCGGTCCGTCGGCGAGATCCCGGTCCCACCGGTCGTGATCACCAGGTCCAGTCCCTTTTCGGCGGCGTCCTGCAGCGTGGCACCGACCGGGTCCCCGTCCGGAACGACCACCGGGCCCTCCACGGCGAAGCCGCGGGCGGCCAGCCACTGCGCGATGATCGGCCCGGTGCGATCCGGGTAGATCCCGGCGGCGGCGCGGTTCGACGCCACCACCACCCGCGCGGTCCGCCGCTGACCGTTCCTGGCGTGCCGAGCTTGCTGGTCAGTCACGGGTCCATACCCCCCGTTTTCCGCCTTCTTTGCGTTCCAGCCGCACCGCGTCGAGGGTGGCGGCGGGATCGACGGCCTTGATCATGTCGTGCACCGTCAAACCGGCCACCGCGACCGCGGTCAACGCCTCCATCTCCACCCCGGTGCGATCCGTCGTGCGCACGGTGGCGGTGATCCGCACCTCCGACTCGGCCAGCTCGAAGTCGACCTTGACGCCGGAGATGGCCAACGGGTGGCACAACGGGATCAGCTCCGGGGTGCGTTTCGCGGCCATGATGCCTGCCACCCGCGCGGTCGCCAGGGCGTCCCCCTTGGGCAGCCCGCCTTCGCTGATCAGCCCGATGACCTCGGGCGTCGTCCGCACCACACCGGTCGCCACTGCCGTGCGGGTGGTCGCGGCCTTCTCGGAGACGTCGACCATGCGGGCCGCGCCGGACGCGTCGAGGTGACTCAACTCGCTCACATATGCAGGCTACTGCCGGTCACCCGGACCGGCTGCCACCAGATCGTGCGGCACCGGGGCCGTGACCGCCGACGACCGGTTGCGGCGGCAGGCACCGGCGTGCGACGTGCCGGATCAGTCGCGCTTCTCGCCACGCGCCACCGCGCTCACCGCTTCGGCGACCGCGGGCGCCACGGCGGAGTCGAACACGCTGGGCACGATGAACGACGGGTTGAGCCGGTCGCCGTCCACCACGTCCGCGATCGCGTTGGCCGCCGCGATCAGCATCTCGTCGGTGATGTTCTTGGCGTGCGCGTCCAGCAGACCGCGGAACACCCCGGGGAACGCCAGCACGTTGTTGATCTGGTTCGGGTAGTCGCTGCGGCCGGTGGCCACCACGGCGGCGTGCTTCTGCGCCTCGATCGGGTCGATCTCCGGGTCCGGGTTGGCCAGCGCGAACACGATCGGGTCCTTGGCCATGGTGGCGACGTGCTCGGCGCCGAGCAGGTTCGGCGCGGAGACCCCGATGAACACGTCGGCGCCCACCAGGGCGTCGTGCAGCGTTCCGGTGAGCCCGTTCTTGTTGGTGGTGCGGGCGATGCGGAGCATGTTCTCCGACTTGTCGTTGATCTGCTCGGTGACGATGCCGTCCCGGCCGACCGCCACGATGTTGCCGGGGTTGTTCAGCTGCAGCAGCCGGATGATCGCCGAGCCCGCGGCGCCGACGCCACACACGACGATGGTGACGTCCTCCAGCCGCTTGCCCACCACGCGCAGTGCGTTCCGCAACGCCGCCAGCACCACGATCGCGGTGCCGTGCTGGTCGTCGTGGAACACCGGGATGTCCAGCTTCTCCCGCAGCCGGGCCTCAATCTCGAAGCACCGCGGGGCGCTGATGTCCTCCAGGTTGATGCCCGCGTACTGCGGCGCCAGGATCTCGCAGGTGCGGATGATCTCCTCGGTGTCCTGGGTGTCCAGCACGACCGGCCAGGCGTCCACCCCGGCGAACTTCTTGAACAGCGCGGCCTTGCCCTCCATCACCGGCAGCGCCGCGGCCGGGCCGATGTTGCCCAGGCCGAGCACCGCGGAGCCGTCGGTCACCACCGCGACGGTGTTGCGCTTGATGGTCAGCCGCCGGGCGTCTTCCGGGTTCTTGGCGATCGCGGTGCACACCCTGGCCACGCCCGGCGTGTAGGCGCGGGAGAGGTCGTCGCGGTTCTTCAACGCGACCTTCGAGGTGACCTCGATCTTGCCGCCCAGGTGAATGAGGAACGTGCGGTCGGAGACCTTGCGGACCCGCACGCCCTCGAGCTGGTCCAGCGCGTCGGTGACGCCGTTGGCGTGCTCGGCGTCCCGCACGTTCGCCGTGATGTCGACGACGATCGAGTCGGCATGCGACTCGACGATGTCGAACGCGGTGATCACGCCGCCTACCTGGCCGACCGTCGTGGTCAGGTCACCCGCCGTGCTTGCCTTCGCAGGGGCTTCCACCCGGACCGTGATCGAGTAACCGGGGCCAGGGACAGCCATGGAACACTCCGCAGTCGAAATCGTCGAACGTCGTCAGTCGCGAGGGCGGCCGGAGCGGATCACGGAGTCTTGTTGATCTCGGTCTCCGGATGCTCGTACGGCACCCGCTCCTGCGGGAAGCTGACCTCGCCGAACGGCGACAGCGACCCCTGCCGGTCCGCGGCCAGCTCGCTCACCGGGATCCCGCCGTCGGGCACCTGGGGCCAGGACGGATCGATGCGCTCCTTCTTCAGCTTCTTGCCGCCAGCCACGTCATCCTCCGCTGTCCACACCGACATCTCACCGGCGTTCGACAGCCTAAGGCATGCGGGTGCGTTTCCACCGCCCGGCCTGCGCAGACCGGCCGGTCACCTGGTCGTGACGCGTCGCACGGCGTCTTCCGTATTGTGGCCATGATGCTTGCCGACGTCTTGCGTTCCGCCTCCGACGAGCAGCTCGCCGCGCTGCTCATGGCTCGGCGCGACCTGGCGACCCCGCCGCCCGCCGACACCGAGGTGCTGGCCAGGCGGGCCGCCACCGCCGGATCGGTGGCCAGGGCGTGCGAGCAGCTCAACGCGCGCCAGCTGGCCGTCGCGGAGGCGTTGCTGCTGTTGGGCGCGGACACCGAGCCGGTTGCCAAGACCGCGGTGGACGACCTGCTCGGCGTCGACGCGGCCGACGATCTGGCCGCGCTGGAACGGCTGGCCCTGTGCTGGTCGGCCGACGAAGGGGTCAGCACGCTTCCGGCCGTCCGCGAGGCCCTCGGGCCGTTCCCCGCCGGGCTGGGGCGCAGCCTGCCTGCCCTGGCCGGCCAGGACGTGGCGGAATTGCTCACCGGGCTGCCCGACGACGAGCGGAAGGTGCTGGACAAGCTGGCGTCCGGCCCGCCCATCGGCCGCACCCGCGACGCCGCCGTGGACGTCGACCTGGACTCCGCCCGCACACCGGTGCAGCGCCTGCTCGCCCGCGGTCTGCTGATCCGCCGCGACACGCAGACGGTCGAGTTGCCGCGCGAGATCGGCTTGTACTTGCGTGGCGGGCGTGCCTTCACCGAGGAGACGCTGCGCGAACCCGAAGTCCGCACCCGGTCGTTCGGCCAGGAGTCGGTCGACCGCACCGCCGCGGGCGAGGCGATGGAGTTGTGCCGCCAGGTCGGCGCGCTGCTGGCGTCGTGGTCGCAGAATCCGCCACCGGTGCTCAAGGCGGGCGGGCTCGGCGTGCGCGAGGTGCGCCGGGTGTGCCGCGAGCTGGAGGTCGACGAGCCGCGCGCGGTGCTGCTGGTGGAGGTGCTGCTCGCCGCGGGCCTGGTGGCCGACAGCGGCTCGACCACCCCGGAGTTCGTGCCCACGACGCTGGCCGACAGCTGGCTGGCGGTCGGACCGGCCGCGCGGTGGACCACCCTGGCCGCCGCATGGCTGGACATGCCCCGGATGCCGGGCCTGGCGCACGACCGGCCGGACGCCACGTCCGACGGCGCGAACCCGGCGCGGCGGGGCGATGCTCCCGCACCGCTGTCCGACCGGCTGCACCGGCCGACCGCGCCGTCGGTGCGGCGCAGGGTGCTGCGGGCGCTGGCCGACCTGCCGCCAGGCACCGGGATCGTGGACGACGCCGAGCTGATCGCCCTGCTGGCGTGGCGGAATCCTCGGCGCGGCGGCAGGCTTCGCGACGACGCGGCCCGCTGGATCCTGGCGGAAGCCGCGGCCCTCGGCGTGACCGCGCTCGGCGCGGTGTCCTCGGCCACGCGCGCACTGCTGGCCGAGCCGGAGCAGGGCGAATCACTCGAGGACGTCCGGCGGCGGGCCACCGTGGCCATGACGCAAGCGCTTCCCGAGCCGGTCGACCACGTGCTGGTGCAAGCCGACCTCACCGTGGTGGCGCCCGGCCCGCTCGAACCGGCGTTGGCCGACGAGATGGCCGCGATCGCCGACATCGAATCGGCCGGGCACGCCACGGTGTACCGGATCAGCGAGCAGTCCGTGCGCCGCGCCCTGGACAGCGGCCGCACCGCGGGCGAGCTGCACGAGTTCTTCCGGAAGCGCTCGCGGACTCCGGTGCCACAGTCGCTGACGTACTTGATCGACGACGTCGCCCGCCGCCACGGCAGGCTTCGCGGTGGGGCGGCGTCCTCGTTCCTGCGCAGCGACGACGAGGTGCTGATCGCCGAAGTGGTGTCGCATCCGGCCGCCGAGGACCTGCAGCTGCGCCGGATCGCCCCCACGGTGCTGGTCAGCCCGCTGCCGCTGGCCGAAGTGCTGGACGGGCTGCGCGCCGCGGGCTTCTCCCCGGCGGCGGAAGGCGTGGACGGCCAGGTCGTCGACCTGGCCCCGCGTGGTCGCCGGGTGGCACCGCCGCGCAACCCCGGCAGGAGGGCCCCGGCGGCGCGCCCGCTGTCCGAGGAACAAGCCGCCGAGGTGGTGGCGCGCATGCGTGCCGGGGACGCTGCCGCCGCGGCGCGGCGCAGCGAGGGAGTTCGCAACGCGGGCGGTACCGGGGACACGTCGGCGACCGTTCAGCTGCTCACCGAGGCGGTCCGCTCCGGCAGGCAGGTGTGGATCGGTTACGTCGATGCCAACGGAACCGCTGCCCAGCGGGTGGTCACCCCGGTGCGGGTCAGCGCCGGAATCCTCGACGGCGCGGACAACGACCGGTATCCGTTGCACCGCATCACGTCAGCCGCATACGTGGACTGACACTCGTACCAGGAAAGGAGCACTGCATCGCCGGCCCGGCGGCAACGAATTCGCGCACGGCTGCGCATTGCCGGCGACGGCCCGCCCCACAGCGCGTGCAAGCTGGTCCCGCACGCCGGTGTCCGGGTTCGGCTCCCGGAAGCCCGCCCTACAGCGCGTGCAAGCTGGTGAGCAGCCGCTGCATGAACTCGCGGGAGGAGCGGTCACCGAACGCCAGGCCGGGCTGATGCACCAGTACCAGCCCTTCGGCGGCCATGTCGGCCACGATCACCTTGACCACGCCGAGCGGCAGCTGCAGCTCGGCCACGATGTCCGCCAGGGTGCGCGCGGAGGTGCAGAAATCGCAGATCCTGCGGTGCTCCTCGGTCCGCGCACCCTCGTACCTGCGGCCCTGCTCGCTCGTGGTGACCAGCGCTTCCAGGGACAGATCCTGGCCAGGCCTGGTCCTGCCACCGGTGCGGGCGTACGGCCTGGCCAGCGACACATGCCGCTGGGCAGGGGCCCCGGCGGCACCGGCAACCGGATACCTGGTCGGTCCGTCCATCCGCGTCACGCTCCTCACCACGTCTGCCCGGAGCCGAGCCGCTCGTTGATCAGGTCCACCAGCGTGGCCATCTCGTAGGCCACGTCACCCAGGTCGCAGTTGGGTGACGCCAGCGCCACGAGCGCCGAGCCGTCGCCGATCGACGTGAGCAACAGGTACCCGAGCTCCATCTCCACTACCGTCTGCGCGACCGCCCCGCCCTTGAACGACGTGGCGGCCTCCTCCGTCAGCCGCATCAGCCGTGCCGCGATCGAGCACAGCTGCTCGGCCCGCTCCGGCCGCAGTCGCGGGGACCCGGCGCGCAAGCGCCCGTCCGGCGCGACGATGACCGCATGAGCGACTCCTGCGACCCGCTGGACGAAATCCGAAACCAGCCAGCCGTACCCGGCCGCGGCCTGCCCAGCGGACGCGGTCACTGACCCTCCTTCTCGCCTCCCGTTCCTGCGCCGTTCGCCGGCCACTGGTGCCGCGGGGATCCGGCGGTCGCTGAACGTCCCGACTCAGAGTATTCGTCGCGCCCGGCCTGTCGAGCCCTTCGGCGACCTTCGGCCAGACTTTTCATGCGGACGCGTACCGCGTCCGGAGCACGGGAGATCGGCCGATTACGCACCGTCGCGGACGTCGTCCGATCGGGGTCGCCGCCCGCCCGGAGCGCACCGTCGGCCGCCTGGTCCCCGGCCGACTGCTGCGAACGGTCACCGTGGTGGGTGTGCCCGGCGCCGTTCGGCCCGTTGTCCCGCCCGTCATGAGAGACGCGGTCGGACTCGGCGTGGGTTCGCCCCGCCGCCGCTCGCTGTTCCGCGAGCTGCGCGCTCACTTCGATTGCCGCGTGTTGCCGCCGCGTCATGCGGACCGTGCGCGCGTCCAGTTCCGGCCCGCCAGACGGTCGCCCGGCCAGCCGATCGTCGATGTCCTGCCGACGGGTCCCCGCGTCCGAGCCGGCGTCGTCCTGCTCGGTGACCTCACCGCCGGAGGGCAGCCGCACCGGATGGTACCCGGGCTTGGTCGGCGGTTCCGGCGATGGCGGCCGGGTGGGTTCGCCACGGCGTTCTGCCTGCTTGCCCGGGGTGGCCAGGTCCGGCTCGGCGAGCACGCCCAGCTGATTCTCGTCCACGGAGTCGTCCCCGTCGTCCGCGTCACGTGCCCGTTCGCGCAGCCCGGATTGCACCTGCTCGAACCACTTGGTGAGCAGGTCCCGGTACGCGGGCATGCGTTCGGTGGGGCCGTCCTCCTCCAGCGGGCTGTCCTGCACCAGCTTCGGGCTGGGCCGCTGTTCGATCGGCGCGACCCGCGGCGGCGCAGACGCATCCCGCACCGGTCCGGAGGTGTCCCGCACCGCACGGGACGAGTCCCGCATCTGCGCGGTGTGCGCCTCCCGCACGGCCTGCCTGCGCGACGCCGTCTCCAGCCAGTCCAGCGGTCGGTTCGGATCGTCCTCGTCGCGGCGCCGGGTGCCGCTGGGCGGCACCTCGCTGATCAACCGCGCAGGCACCACCACCACGGCGGTCAGGCCGCCGGTCGGCGCGTGCCGCAACCGCACTTCCAGCCCGTTGCGGCGAGCGAGGCGGGCCACCACGTACAGCCCCATCCGACGGGACGCCTCCACGTCGATCTCCGGCGGGTTGGCCAGCCGGGCGTTGGCCCGCTCGAGCTCCTCGTCGGACATGCCCTCGCCGCGGTCGGTGATCTCCACCATCCAGGCGCCGTCCCGGGTGATCGAGCTGACCACCGACACCGGTTCATCTCCGGACTCGTTGGTGGCGTTCTCCAGCAACTCGGAGATCACGTGCACCACGTCGCCGACCACGTCGCCGCGCACCGCGATCTCCGGGATGGTGGACAGCTGGACGCGTTGGTAGTGCTCGATCTCCGACAGCGAGGCGGCCATCACCTCGGACGCGGGGATCGCGCCCGGCAGCATCCTGGCGAAGTCGTTGCCGGTGAGCACCAGCAGGTTCTCCGCCACCCGGCGCGACCTGGTGGCCAGGTGATCCAGCTCGAACAGCTTCTCCAGCCGGTCCGGGTCCTGCTCGTCGGCTTCCATGCCGTCCAGCACGTCCAGCTGCCGCTCGGCCAGCTCCTGCCCGCGGCGGGCCAGGTTGAGGAACATGGCGTTGACGTTCTGCCGGAGCTCGGCCTGCTCGGCGGCCAGCCGTACGGCTTCGGCGTGCACCGCGTCGAACGCCCGCGCCACCTGTCCGACCTCTTCCGTGCTGTCCACCGGCACCGGCGCGACGTCGGTCTTGCGCGGGCCGCGCGGGCTGGCCAGCAACCCGTGCACCGCCGCAGGCAGCCGGAACTCGGCCACCTCCAGCGCGGTGCTGCGCAGGGTGCGCAGCGGGCGGAGCAGTGAACGCCCGATGACCACGGCCAGCAGTGCGGCGAAGCCGAGCAACACGAGCACGATGCCGCCGTCCCGGAGCGCGGAGGTGCGAGCCTCGTCGGCCAGCGCGTCGGTGCGTTCCTGCATCTCGGCCTGCAGCGCCTGCTCCACCTCGAAGACCAGGTTCGACGTGTAGGTCGCCGCGGTGTCCCACTGGGAGCGGTCGATGCCCTGCAGCGAGCGGCCGTTCTCGCTGCGCGCCACCACCGTGTCCAGCAGCTCGTTGCGCTGGTCGACCAGCATGCCCGTCACTTTGTCGGCATACATGCGCTTGTGCTCTTCGGTGGCGAACGTCTCGAACTCGCTGCGCCATGCCTCCAGGTCGGAGTTCGCCCCGGCCAGCTCGCGCCGGGCGTCCACGGACAGCTTGCCGACCGCCAGCGCCTCGTCGACCAGGCCGCGGGTGATCGACAGCTGTTCCTTGATCCGGCTCACCGCGGTGGCGGCCAGCTGCAGCCGCACCAGCTCCGGTTCGCTCACCGCGGTCACCGTGCGCCCGCGGGTGGCCAGCATCTCCGCGATCAACGCGCTGTAGCCGGCCAGCACCTTGCTCGCCGGGTACTTGTCGTGCTCGGCACCGTAACGCAGCCGGGACAGGCCGTTGAGCTCCTGGCGGATCCGGTCCAGGTCCTGCACGGCCGCGTCGTCCATCTTCGATTTGACCGAGGCGTAGACGCGGCTGAAGGTGCCGACCCGGATGTTCACCCGGCGCCGCTGCTCGGCGATCTCGTCGGCCTCGGCGGACCTGCGCCCGTTGGCCACGTAGCGCACGGTGAGATCTCGTTCCCGCTGCAGCGCGTGCACCACGTTGGACATGGCCCGATCTGCCGTCACCCGCGCCGACAGCTCGGTGAGGCTGTTCGCCGCGCGCAGCTTGCTGTCGAAGTGCACGCCCATCAGCACCAGCGCGGTCAGCGTTGGGATGAGCAGGACCGCAACCAGCTTGGTGCGCAGCGACCAGTTCCGCAGCCGCCACGGCGTCCCGGAGCGGGTACGGCGCATCTGTGCGATCTTGGTGCCCAGCCGATCGCGTCCAGCACGCTCAGGTTCGGGTGCGCGCGCCACCGCATCACCCTCCTGGCCGTTCTGCCGCACTACGCCCCTTTCGGTGGTGCCTCGTCACGCTCCGCGATCCCCCGCGCCCCCGACGGGTTCGCGAACACTGTGGTTGTTCATGGGAACGAGTGAGAACGCCTGGAGAGTAATGCCCAAACGAAGGCGAGGAAAGCAGCCCGCACGTGCAGCCGCGCGTGCCGACGCACCGTGCATGACGTCCGATTTGCCCGATCATTCGCCCGATCGACCCGCCGATGAGCGGCTGATTCGCCACCGCTCAGCTGGCTAGAATCCGCCAAGACCTGCACGATCCCGGGTTTGGACGGCGACGATGCACGTGACGCTCATCCGGCGGCTCCGGCGGTGGCCAGCGATCGGAGCGGGCTTGTGCGTGGCGTTGCTCGCCGTCTCGTGTTCGGTGATCTCACCCGAACGGCCGTATCAGCCCGAGCAGCACACTCTCCGTGTCGCCGCGACGTCGTCCATCGACAGCGTGCCGCTGCGGCTCGGGGTGAAGCGCGGAGTCTTCGCGGCGGAGGGCCTGGATGTCCAGGTGGTGGACAGCGCCACCGACGACGAGGTGCTGCGGGCCGTTCTGGACGGCAGCGCGGACGTCGGACTGGCAAGCAACTACGTGATGCTGCGCCGGGCCGCGGGTGGTGCCCGGTTCGAGCTGCAAGGCGAGGCCTACGCGTGCGGGCCGGACACGATGGCGCTGGTGGCGTTGCCGGGGCGCGACTACGAAGCGCCCACCCGCAGGCCGAAACCGGTCATCGGCATCGCGCCCGGCCACCCGTTCGGCAAGCTGGCCACCCGGTTGCGGCTGGCCACCGAGGGCGTCGACCCGGAGCGGATCACGTTCGTCGAAATGCGCTATGCGGAGCAGATCTCGGCGCTGCGCAGCGGGCGGATCGACGCGGCCTGGATGACCGAGCCGGACATCAGCAAGGCCCAGAAGGAGTACGGCGCCGAGGTCGTCATGGACACCGCGCGGGGCGCATTGCTCGATTTCCCGCTCTCGTCATATGTGGCGGCGCATGATCACGCGCGCCAGCAGCCGGAGGTGTATGCGGCGTTCCGTCGTGCGCTCGTCAAGTCTCAGGAACTGGCCACCAACGGCGCCGTCGTGCGCGCGGAGCTGAGCGAGCTGACCGGGGTGGATCCGACCACCACGCAGCTGGTGGCCCTCGGCACGTTCCCCACGTCGCTGAACGAAGTCCGGCTGCAGCGCGCGGCCGACTTGTTCTACCGGGCAGGCGTGGTGTCCGAACGGGTCGACGTGGCCTCGATGCTGCCTCAGCAGGACGGGGTCGGCGCCGTAGCATGACGCACCGGACGCAGGCTGCCCGGCGCACGCGGTTATAAAGGACGGATGAGCACTGGTCCGTTGATCGTCCAGTCGGACAAGACCGTACTGCTCGAGGTCGACCACCCCGGCGCCGAGGAAGCTCGCATGGCCATCGCGCCGTTCGCCGAGCTCGAACGTGCACCTGAGCACGTGCACACCTACCGCATCACGCCGCTTGCGCTGTGGAACGCGCGTGCCGCCGGGCACGACGCCGAACAGGTCGTGGACGCGCTGACCCGGTATTCGCGCTTCCCGGTCCCGCAGCCGCTGCTGATCGACGTGGTCGACACGATGGCGCGGTTCGGCCGGCTGCAACTGATCAACCATCCGGCGCACGGCCTGGTCATGACCACCACCGACCGGGCGGTGCTGGAGGAGGTCCTGCGCAACAAGAAGATCGCCCCGATGCTCGGGGACCGGATCGACGAGGACACCGTCGCCGTGCACCCGTCCGAGCGGGGCAGGCTCAAGCAGGCGTTGCTCAAGATCGGCTGGCCCGCGGAGGACCACGCCGGCTACGTCGACGGCGAGTCGCACCCGATCAAGCTGCGGGAGGAAGGCTGGCAGCTGCGTGACTACCAGCGCCAAGCGGCGGACGCCTTCTGGGCGGGCGGCTCCGGCGTCGTGGTCCTGCCGTGCGGCGCGGGCAAGACGCTGGTCGGCGCCGCCGCGATGGCCAGGGCCGAGGCGACCACGTTGATCATGGTCACCAACACGGTCGCGGGCAGGCAGTGGAAGCGTGAACTGCTCGCCCGCACGTCGCTGACGGAGAACGAGATCGGCGAGTACTCCGGCGAGCGGAAGGAGATCCGCCCGGTCACCATCGCCACCTACCAGGTGCTGACCCGCAAGACCAAAGGCGCCTACCGGCACATGGAGCTGTTCGACTCCCGCGACTGGGGCCTGGTGATCTACGACGAGGTGCATCTGCTGCCCGCGCCGGTGTTCCGGATGACCGCCGAGCTGCAGTCCCGGCGCCGACTGGGGTTGACGGCCACGCTGGTGCGCGAGGACGGTCGGGAGGGTGACGTGTTCTCCCTCATCGGCCCGAAGCGGTACGACGTGCCGTGGCGGGACATCGAGCAGCAGGGCTGGATCGCCCCGGCGGAATGTATCGAGGTCCGCGTGACCCTGACCGACTCCGAGCGGATGGCGTACGCCACGGCGGATGCCGACCAGCGGTATCGCATCTGCTCCACGGCGCGGTCCAAGATGCGGGTGATCAAGTCGATCCTGCAGCGGCACGCCGGCGAGCAGGTGCTGATCATCGGCGCGTACCTGGAGCAGCTGGAGGAAATCGGCGCTGAGCTGGACGCCCCGGTGCTGCAGGGGTCGACCCGCACCGCGGAGCGGGAGCGGCTGTTCGACGCGTTCCGCTCTGGCGAGCTCCGCACGCTGGTGGTGTCGAAGGTGGCGAACTTCTCCATCGACCTGCCGGAGGCGGCGGTGGCCATCCAGATCTCCGGCACCTTCGGGTCACGGCAGGAGGAGGCGCAACGGCTGGGCAGGCTGCTGCGGCCCAAGGCGGACGGGCGGCAGGCGCACTTCTATTCGATCGTCGCCCGCGACACCGTGGACGCCGACTACGCAGCGCATCGGCAGCGCTTCCTCGCCGAACAGGGCTACGCGTACACCATCCGCGACGCGGAAGCCTTCGACGGCTGATTTCCGCAGGTCACGTGACCCCTTAGCGATCAAGCCCGGCAGGGTAAGGGATCATGCGAGGCCGGTCACGTCGAGCTACGTAATCCCTTACCTGTCGCCGCGGCCGGCGGCGGTGTGCCCGGCATCTCGGGGTGAATGACCGATGCCAGGGGGTGGGCCTTACCGAGAACCTGGTAGCAGACCAGAAGTAGGAGGCCCGCAATGCACGACTACATCTACCAGCAGCTCGCCGCCGACCGGGCCGTGACGTTGCGCGCGGAGGCCACCGCCCAGCGCGTCGGAAAGCAGGCGCTTGCCCGCCGCGCGGAGCGCAAGGCCCGCAAGGAGAGCCGTCGGGCGCACCGTACGGCGCGTCCGACCCACTGACCCGGGCACCCGGACGCACCGAGGTGTCTCGCAGTCCCAGTCGGTTTCTCCTAGCCGCGTCCGGGTCGCCCCGTCAGCGAGGTCGCAGCGGATGGGGGTGATCGGGGATACCGCCGCTGCGGCACAGCTGAAGAGGCCCTGCCGATCCCGAGAGGGGACGGCAGGGCCTCGTTCTTTGTGGTCTCGGCGCCCTTCTCGTTGTGCCGTTCCCGTGCCGTGTGGGTCGTGCGGCATTCGGCGTCGTCCGGATGTCGTCGCTTGCGCTTGCGCGACTGTCGACCGATGGGAGCCGGCGGCTCAGCCGGCGTGCCCGGCGGCACCAGGCCAGGTTCGCCCCGCGCCAGGGACGGCCGCGGCTTCCGGACGTGACGGTGTCGGCCTCGACCGGCTAGGCCCGGTCCGGCAGGTCGCCCGGCTCGATGGCCGCGGCGTTCTGCCGCTCGGCGTGCGCGATGATGGCCGCCCCCAAGCGGCAGATGAGCTGGCCGTAGTGGTGGAGTACTTGTGGCGGCGGCAGCGGCCCGGTCCGCAACTGCCCGTCGAGAGCAAGCAGCGTGGACACCATGCCCGGGTTGACACTCGCCACTTGGGTGAGCAACTCCCGGTTCTGCTCGATCACGGCTGGTAGAGCCCCCGTTCCACGCGCGGAAAGCCGACGCTTTCGTCCAGCACGACCCGCTGCCGCTCCGCTTCGTCCGCGTACCCGCCATCGTCACTCATCTGGTCCGCGCGGACGTCCTCGTCACTGATGCGGATCACCCCTTCCGGATAGGCGTCGGTGATCACGTAGGCCGCGCCGTAGGTGGACGAGCACGATCCCGAAAGCCATGTCATGCCGAAATTGTCGGTGGCGTCGACTACACTGTGAAACGGACCACACACCCACGGTGGTTGTGTGGGTCAACTGTGGGGACCAGAGTCTTGGGGGTGTGACCGACGTGATGGGATTGCTCGCCAGCGAGCTGCGGCGCGCGGGAACGTGCCGGCCTCACCCGCGAGCAACTCGCCGAAGCCTCGGCCTTCTCGACGAGCCTGATCGAGAAGGTCGAATGCGGCGACAAGCCGCCGAGTGAGCAGTTCGTCCGGGTGATGGACGACGTGCTCAAGACGGACGGGCTGCTGACTCGTCTGCGTCAGTACGCGCTGACGTACGACCTGACGCCGGAGTGGCTCAGGTCGTGGTTCGACGTGGAGCAGCAGGCCAGCCACATCTTGTGGTTCGACCTGTCGTTTGTACCTGGCCTGATGCAGCTCGAGGATTACGTACGTGCGCTGCTCGACAACGAGAACAAGGTAGTTGCCAGACTGAAACGACAGTCGGTACTGAGTAAGGACATCGATTACGTAGCCCTGATCGATGAGCGGGCTTTACGCAACCTCGTGGGCGGCCCGGAAATCATGGCGAAGCAGCTTGAGCACGTGGTCGAGCTCGCCAATCGGCTGATCATCCAAGTGATTCCTATCAATTGCGGCATCTACACGCATTTGGACGGGTCATTCGGCATCGCCACCGTCGAGGGCCAGGAGTACGCGTACGCGGACTCACCGGTGCACGGCGTACTGATCAACGATCGTGAGATCGTTGAATACACCAAATATCGGTGGAATCTGATCCGCGCTGAGGCACTGTCGCGTCGGCAGTCAGTTGAACTCATACAGGAGGTAGCAGAAGAATGGAGCAGCAAGGGCTGACCTGGCGCAAGTCGTCCCGGTCGTCTGCCACCGGCGCGTGCGTCGAGGTCGCCTTCGACGGTGACACCGTGCTCGTCCGCGACTCCAAGGATCGCGAGGGGCCCGTGCTGCGCTTCACCAAGACAGAGTGGGAAGCCTTCAAAGACGGCGTCATCAAAGGCGAATTCTGACACTGTCTGACACGGAAGACCTCTGGCTCCAGGGTTCCTGGTAGCCAGAGGTCATTCCGCAGACGTCGGGCGTGACGAAGCCTCAGCGCCCGGTGGTGTCGTTTGCCGAGCCACGCACCCGGTCCGGTCTTCAGCAGGCGTACCGAGCCGGAATGCGGAGCACGTACCGACCACCACCGCCTCAGGGCTTGCCTCAGGTCAGGGCTTGACCTCAGGGCGTGGCCTCAGGTCAGGGCTTGCCCTCAGACATGGCGCCCGGCCCTGGTCGTCAGGTCTTGGCCGCGGCTGCTCCGCTGGCTTGGCCGGCGTGCTTGCCTTCGGCGAACTCCTCGACCATCTTGGCGCAGAACGCCGGCAGGTCGCCCGGCTTGCGGCTGGTCACCAGGCCGTTGTCCACCACGACTTCCTCGTCGACCCACTCCGCGCCCGCGTTGATCAAGTCGGTACGCAGGCTCGGCCACGAGGTCAGCCGACGGCCGCGTACCACGTCGGCCTCGATCAGCGTCCACGGCGCGTGGCAGATCGCGGCGACCGGCAGCCCGCGGGAGAAGAACTCGCCGACGAACCGCACCACCGCCGGGTTGGTGCGCAGGATGTCCGGGTTGGCGACCCCGCCGGGGAGAACCAGCCCGTCGTAGTCGTCCACCGAAGCGGCTTCCACGCTGTCGTCCACCGAGAACTCGTCGGCGGGCTCCAGGTGGTCGAACGCCTGAATGGAACCGGGCTGGGTGGACAGCAGCTTCGGCGTACCACCTGCCCGTTCGACCGCCTGCCACGGTTCGGTCAGTTCGACCTGTTCGGTGCCCTCCGGGGCGGCCACGAAAGCGATCGTCTTGCCTTGCAGGGTGTCGGCCACTGCTACCTCCTCGAATCGGTACCAGCGGGGTTGCACGGCCACCGGGTCGGTCAAACCTCGCCGCCGTCTTGCCGTCGTGCCGGGCAGCCCCGAGGCGTGGCCAGGTCGGATTCAGGGTCGACTCAGGGTCGCTCCCCGATGTGCGCCGGACCGATGTCGGCGAGGGTGGAGCCATGACGACCGAATCGAACTCCGCCGGCCCGAAACGACTGCGCCGGAGCGAGACCGACCGGATAGTGGCCGGCGTGTGCGGGGGCTGGGCCCAGTACCTCGGCATGGACGCCGCCCTGCTGCGCATCCTGCTGGCTGTTGCCACCGTCGTCGGGATCGGCACACCGGCGGTGGTCTACGCCATCTGCTGGATACTCATGCCCAGCGAGTGACCGGCGCTGCCCTGGCATCGACGCCGGGGGTGGCACGACGGTCACCGGCCGAGCAGGCCGACGACCGGGAACCACCTGGAACAACGGGAGCGGCCGCCCCGTTGAAGGCCTTGACGCCGTCGGCCGACCAGGAGGTACGTGGGCCAGCTCCCCTCGATGCCGTAGCCGAGTTCGATCGCCAGGTGCGGAAGCTCGTCGACAAGGGGTATCCGGCGGCCGCCGGGCTGACCGAATCCGAATTCCGCGAGCTGGTTGCGCCGCACAAGCCCGAGCCAATCGCACCACCGCACAAGCCCGAGCTAGCCATACCACCGCACGAGCTCAAGCTGGTCACGCCGCTGCGTGAGTCCGCCCTACCCGGCGAGCCCACTCGCGCTCGGGTGCCCTTCACCCTTGTCGTCAGCCCAAGCTCGTGCCGATCCCCGATCAGATCGCCTGCACCGAGCTCGGCGGCAAAGCGGAATTCAGCGTCTTCGAGCCGGAGGACATCGACCGCTTCCAGCCCATCGACGACGTCGCCGTGCCCGCAGGCGACGCCTACCTGATCACCGATGTCCACCAGGGTGCGGCGACCGTGAACGTGACGCCGAACAAGGCCCTGCCGCTGCTCTGATCCTGGAGCAGGGCGGATCGCCGCTGACGGTCGCCGTACGCATCGCGTTCATCACCCAGTACCCCGCGTCGCTGGAGAGGACCAACTGCTTCTTTTTGCTGGCATCTCGTGGCAGGGACAAGTCGAGGGCCTGCGCGGGAACAAGCGGGGCCTGCGCTGTGGATCAGCAACAGGCCCCGAAGCTGGGCTGATGCTGGGCGGGCAACCCGCACACCTGGCCCCGGCTCGGCCTCGTGCGCCGAACGCATCGGACTCGCCTAGCAAGCCCCCAGGACGTGCCGGGCAGCCACCCGGGCCGGTCGAAGACTGCCCGGACCACGACGAACGCCCAGCCGACGCATGACCACTCGAAACCTGCCGGACAGCCCGCAGCCGTCGACCAACCACCCAAGACCCGCCAGACGCCCACCGAGCCCGTGCCAGCACGCGTAAAAGGTCGCGGAGACAGCACCAGCGTGGGATTCCGCCGTGGATGCCAGGAGGAGCCAACCCACTCCCACGAACACGTTCGGTGTCGGCACGCGAAAAAGGCCCGGGTGCGCGCACCCGGGCCTTTTGCGTGGTCGACCTTGACGGCCGCCGGAGGTTCACACCTCGCGTGACCGTCAGAAGTCCATGCCGCCCATGCCACCGGACGGGTCGGCGGCAGCCTTCTCCTTCTCCGGCTTGTCGGCGACGACGGCCTCGGTGGTCAGGAACAGCGCGGCGATCGAGGCGGCGTTCTGCAGGGCAGAACGGGTCACCTTGGCCGGGTCGATCACGCCGGCCGCGATCAGGTCCTCGTACTCGCCGGTGGCGGCGTTCAGGCCGTGGCCCTCGGGCAGGGTCTTGACCTTCTCCACCACGACGCCGCCCTCGAGACCGCTGTTGATGGCGATCTGCTTGAGCGGGGCCTCCACCGCGACCTTGACGATGTTGGCACCGGTGGCCTCGTCACCCTCGAGCTTCAGCCCGTCGAACGCGGCCTTGGACGCCTGCAGCAGCGCCACACCACCGCCGGCGACGATGCCCTCCTCGACCGCGGCCTTCGCGTTGCGCACCGCGTCCTCGATGCGGTGCTTGCGCTCCTTCAGCTCGACCTCGGTGGCGGCACCGGCCTTGATGACGGCCACACCGCCGGCCAGCTTGGCCAGCCGCTCCTGCAGCTTCTCACGGTCGTAGTCGGAGTCGGAGTTCTCGATCTCGGTGCGGATCTGGTTGACCCGGCCCTGGATCTGGTCCGCGTCGCCGGCACCCTCGACGATGGTGGTCTCGTCCTTGGTGATGACCGCCTTGCGGGCCTTGCCCAGCAGCGACAGGTCGGCGTTCTCCAGCTTCAGGCCGACGTCCTCGGTGATGACCTGGCCGCCGGTCAGGATCGCGATGTCCTGCAGGATCGCCTTGCGGCGGTCGCCGAAGCCCGGAGCCTTCACGGCAGCGGACTTGAACGTGCCGCGGATCTTGTTGACGACCAGGGTGGCCAGCGCCTCACCCTCGACGTCCTCGGCGATGATCAGCAGCGGCTTGTTGGTCTGCATGACCTTCTCCAGGATCGGGAGAAGGTCCTTGACGTTGGAGATCTTCGACCCGTACAGCAGGATGTACGGCTCCTCCAGGACGCACTCCTGGCGCTCCGCGTCCGTGACGAAGTAACCCGAGATGTAGCCCTTGTCGAAGCGCATACCCTCGGTGAGCTCCAGCTCCAGGCCGAAGGTCTGCGACTCCTCGACGGTGACGACGCCTTCCTTGCCCACCTTGTCCAGGGCCTCGGCGATCAGCTCACCGATGGTGCGGTCGGCCGCGGAGATGGACGCCGTGGCGGCGATCTGCTCCTTGGTCTCGACCTCCTTGGCGGACTTGTGCAGCTGCTCGGTCACCGCCTCGACGGCCTGCTCGATGCCACGCTTGAGGGCAACCGGGTCAGCACCAGCGGCGACGTTGCGCAAGCCTTCCTTCACCAGGGCCTGAGCCAGCACGGTGGCCGTGGTGGTGCCGTCGCCGGCGACATCGTCGGTCTTCTTGGCGACTTCCTTGACCAGCTCGGCCCCGATCTTCTCCCACGGGTCCTCGAGCTCGATCTCCTTGGCGATGGAAACACCGTCGTTGGTGATGGTCGGCGCGCCCCACTTCTTCTCGAGCACGACGTTGCGGCCACGCGGGCCCAGCGTCACCTTGACGGCTTCGGCGAGGGTGTTCAGGCCGCGCTCGAGACCGCGGCGGGCGTCCTCGTCGAACGCGATCAATTTGGCCATGTCGGTACGGTCCTCCGGTATTGGGCGCCGTGACGGCAGCTTCCACGGCCGCACGGCAGGACTCTTACAGCTTGGCCAGGCTCGGTGCCCGCGACGGACGACCGGCTCCTCAACGGAAGCGGCCTCACCGTCCCGACCTAGCACTCTCACGGTGAGAGTGCCAACTCCGTGTTTAGCACTCTCGGTCTTCGAGTGCAACTTCGGGGTCCCGTGTTGAGAGGTCTCCCACCGAGCCGGTGACAACGGCCCTCGACGGAGATCGGACACCACCCACGCACGGCCCTGCGGCAGGCTGGAGCCCCTGATCCATGCACCCGTCCAGCACGGGCCCACACGCCCGCCGCACGCCGTCGACTCGCCCGATGGCGAAGCACCCGGACCGATCGATTCGTACGGCTGAAGGTGTCCCCACTGGACCATTCGGTCCGAGGCATTGGTTGGTTTCCTCACCGCCCCTGCGGGGCGCGGCGTCGCGCGCTGCCGCTCTCGAGCTCACGAAGCCGCGGACGCCTCGGCGGCCCGCGGGTACCCCTCGCGCGAGCCGGGCCTTTCAGCCGGTGATCAGCAGGACGACGATCACGCCGACCAGGACCGCGATGATCCCGCACAGCACCGGGATCACCCACCCCGGCGGGCCGCTCTTGCCCGCGGTCACCGGTGGCGGACCGGCAATCGGGCCGCCCGCGGGGGGCTGCGGCGGCCACATGCCCATCGCCGGGCCGTAGCCGGGCGGCATTCCCGGGGGGCCTCCCTGCGGCTGCTGCGGAGCAAACCCGTGATGCGGTTGCTGCGGGTGCTGCGGCGGCTGTGGCGGGATCCGGTGCGGGCCACTGACGCTGGGCCCGTTCGGCGGCCCGGCAGGCGGGCGCGCCTCCTTCGGCTTCTCCAGCAGCACCTCCCGCGCCGCGGAGATCAGCTCCACGCAGCTGCCGAACCGCTCCTTCGGGTTCTTCGCCATCCCGCGCGCCAACACGCCGTCGATCGCGGGCGGCAGCGTGCGCGCGTACCGCGTGACCGGAGGCGGCGGCGTGTTCAGGTGGCCCTTGATCACCGTCGGCACGTCTCCCATGAACGGCGGCCGCCCCGCCAAGCAAGCGAACAACACACACGCCAGCGCGTACTGGTCGGTCCGGCCGTCCAGCGGCTCCCCACGCAGATGCTCCGGCGCCGCGTACGTCGGCGAGCCGAGGAAGTCCCCGCCCCGCGTGCGGTGCCCTGTCGCGCCGCGCCTGGTCAACCCGAAATCGGCCACGTACACGTGCTCTCGGATCGACTCGCGCTGGGTCACCAGCACGTTGGCCGGTTTGACGTCCAGGTGCACCAGCCCCCGCTTGTGCAGTGTGTCCAGCGCGTCGGCCACCTGCTCCAGCAAGCTCAGCGCGCGCGACGGCTCCATCGGCCCGCCGGAGATGATGCTGGCCAGATCGGCCCCGTCGACCAGCCGCATGCCGATGTAGTGCATGCCGTCCAGTTCGCCGAAGTCGTACAGCGGCACGATGTTCGGGTGGTCGATCGCCGCCGTGTTGCGCGCCTCGTCGACGAACCGCTCGCGGAACTCCGCATCGGCGCCCAGATGCTCACCGATGACCTTCAGCGCCACTTTGCGCCCCAGCCGAACGTCGGTGGCGCGGTACATGACGCTCATGCCGCCCTTGCCCAGGACACCGTCGATGCGATAGTTGCCGAGCCTGCGGCCCGTCAGGTCGGTAGCGTCCTTGGCAGGGCTCTCCCCCGCCGCCGGGTCGGCAGTCGCCTCGTCCGGCATGCTCATCCCTTCTCTGCCGTGCTCGCCGACAGCCTAGACCGAAGCGCGTGACGCGCGGGCGCGAGACAACACGGTTCCCGGGCCTGCGAAGTCGAGCAACAGTCCCTCGCCGGTGCGCAGCGACTGGTGGCCCGCCGGGTCGATCGCCCGCAGCCTGCACTGCATGCCCTCCGGGTAGGCCAGCAGGTAGGCCGGGTTCATCGAGATCAGGTCGCCGTGCGCGAGCTCGAACGCGTCGATCGGGCCCGCGCAGGTGAGCACCAGCGTGCCGACCCCGCTGCAGTACTCGAGGAATCCCGTCTCCGTCCCGAACAGCGGGGCGAACCCCGGCCACTGGGGGTTCCGGCGCACGCCCGGCGGCTCCGCCAGCACCGCGTCGCGCGCCACACACCAGCCACGCTGGCCGTCCAGCTCCAGCGCATAGACGTCACCGGCGGCGGCGGGCGCCAGATCGATCCACCCGCCGTCGGAAGGGGCGGTGAACACCACGCGGTTGCTCTTGCCGCGCCCGTCCGGCGCGATGGTCACCCCGAAACTGCAGGCCAGCAACGCGTCCCGATCAGCGCGCACGGCCTCGCCGCCGCGCAGTCCCAAGCGCGCGACCCCGAACGACGGCGTGTGCCGGGTGTGTACCTCCACCAGGTTCCTCCGTTCGCGCGATCAGCGTTTCCAGCGAGTGCAGAGTGTGGCATGGCCGGTGGGCGCGGGATGATGTGCTCACCATGAGCACTGCGAACTCACCCTCCCGGGCAGGCCGTTCGGTCGACGAGCACCGTGCGGCGATCGCCGGCCTGATGCCGCCGCCGCGGGCAGACGCGCTGCCCCTGCAGGCCTGTGCCGGCCTGGTGCTGGCCGCCGACGTCAACGCCGATGTGGACCTGCCACCGTTCGACAACTCCGCCATGGACGGCTACGCGGTCCGCGCCGAGGACGTGGCGGCGGCGGGCGAACGGCCGGTGACCCTGCCGGTGGCCGCGGACATTCCCGCGGGCCGCACCGACGTTCCGGCGCTACAGCCGGGCACCGCGCATCGGATCATGACCGGCGCCCCGATGCCGGCAGGCGCCGACACCGTGGTGAAGGTCGAAGACACCGACGCCGGCACCGAGCGCGTGACCATCCACGCTGCTCCCCCGCGTGGGACGAGCGTGCGGCACGCCGGCGAGGACATCCGCCGCGGCACCACCGCGTTGACCGCGGGCACCCGGCTCGGGCCTGCGCAGCTCGCACTCGCCGCCGCTATCGGCCGCGGCGAGCTGCCGGTCTACCTGCCCCCCAAGGTCCTGATCGTCGCCACGGGCTCGGAACTGGTGGTGCCGCCCGCGCCGCTGCGGCACGGGCAGATCTACGAGTCCAACTCGGTGTATCTGGCCACCGCCCTCGGCTCGCTCGGCTGCCAGGTCGACGTTCTCCGCGCCGTCGCCGACGACGTGGACGAGTTCATGCGGCTGCTGACGCCCCGAGCCGCCGAGGCCGATCTGGTGGTCACGACCGGCGGGGTCAGCGCGGGTGCCTACGAGGTGGTCAAGGACGCGCTCACCGCGCGCGGTGTGGAGTTCACCAAGGTCGCCATGCAGCCGGGCGGGCCGCAAGGCTGCGGACGCATCGGCTCGACACCGATCGTGACGCTGCCCGGCAATCCGGTCAGCGTGGCGGTGTCGTTCGAGGTCTTCCTGCGGCCTGCACTGCTCAAGCTGCTCGGGCACCGGCAGACCGAACGGCAGCGGGTGCGGGCGCGGCTGCTGGAGGCCCTGCGGGCGCCCGCGGGCAAGCGGCAGTTCCGCCGCGGGTACTTCACCTGGGACGAGGGCAGCGTCACCGGCACGGTCGGGCCGCGCGGCGGACCGGGTTCGCACCTGCTGGCCGCGTTCAGCCAGGCGAACTGCCTGATCGACATCCCCGAGGAGGCCACCGAGCTCGCCGAGGGCGACCTGGTCGACGTGCTGCTGCTCGGTTGACCGGCTCGGACGATCACTACCATCGCGGCCATGGGATTGCTCGCCTGGATCGTGTTCGGAGCGCTGGCAGGCTGGGCCGCCAACGTGGTGGTCGGTGGACGCGACCGGCCTCGGCGCGGTTGCCTGGTCAGCGTGCTCGTCGGCATCGTCGGTGCGGCGCTCGGCGGGCTCATCTACCGGCTGGTGACCGGGCGGGAGAAGGTCTTCGAGTTCGACTTCGGCAGCTTCGGGGTCGCGGTGCTCGGCGCGATCGTGCTGCTCGTCCTGCTCAAAGCCGTCGATGGGGCGGTGCAACGCAGGCGGTAGCGTAAGGGCGTGGCCAGACCGGAAACGCCTGCGCCCGAGTCGGGCATGCGCGGCACTGTTCGGCACGCGGCGGAACTCGCACGCCAGACCATCCCCCCGATGCACCCGGCGGGGCGCCCGTTCGTGCTCGGTGCACTGGCGAGTGCCTTCGTGTTGCGCAAGCTCGCGCGGCCGCTCGGCACGCTCGGCTTGCTCGGTGCGGCCGCGACGGCGTGGTTCTTCCGTGAGCCCAAGCGGGTGCCGCCTGCCCGGGACGACGTCGCGGTTGCGCCGGCCGACGGCGTGGTGTCGCTGATCGAGGAAGCGGTGCCGCCGCCCGAGCTGGGCATGGCCGACCGGCCGCTGCCGCGGGTGAGCATCTTCCTGTCGGTGTTCGACGTGCACGTCCAGCGTGTCCCGGCCACCGGCCACGTCCAGCGAGTCGCCTACCGGCCAGGCAAGTTCCTCTCCGCCGATCTGGACAAGGCCAGCGAGGAGAACGAACGGAACAGCGTCCTGCTGCACACCAGCACCGGCCACGAGCTCGCCGTCGTGCAGATCGCCGGGCTGATCGCGCGCCGCATCGTCTGCCAGGTGTCCGAGGGGCAGGCCGTGCGGGTCGGCCAGACCTACGGGCTGATCCGCTTCGGGTCCCGCGTCGACCTGTACTTGCCGGCGGGCAGCACGGTGACAGTGCGTGTCGGTCAGCGCACCATCGGCGGTGAGACCACGCTGGCCGAGCTGCCTGCTGACCATCGGGAGTCGACGAAGGCATGAAGCCCGCCAGCGGGGTCCGCCTCCTGCCCAACGCCATCACCGTTCTGGCGCTGTGCGCCGGGTTGTCCTCGGTGCAGTTCGCACTGCAGAAGAGCTTCCAGTTGGCCATCGCCTGCGTGGTGGTGGCCGCGGTGCTGGACAGCCTGGACGGCCGCATCGCGCGGCTGCTGGACGCCACGTCGAAGATCGGCGCGGAGCTGGACTCGCTGTCCGACGCGATTTCCTTCGGTGTCGCGCCCGCGCTGATCCTGTTCGTGTGGCAGGCCGACGGCAGCCGGTTCGGCTGGGTCGCCGCGCTGATCTTCGCGGTGTGCATGGTGTTGCGGCTGGCCAGGTTCAACACCCTGCTGGACGATGCCGATCAGCCGCCGTACGCCAACGAGTTCTTCGTCGGCGTGCCCGCCCCCGCCGGCGGCCTGCTGGCGTTGATGCCGGTCATGGCCACCTCCGCGTTCGGTCCCGGCTGGTGGTCGGACGGCCCGGTGGTCTGGGGGTGGATCATCGCCATCGCCATGCTGGCCATCAGCCGGATCCCGACGCTGTCGGTGAAGGCGGTCAAGGTGCCCGCGAAGGCCGTCGCCCCGCTGCTGGTCGGCGTCGGGCTGCTGGCGGCCGCGGTGATCCAGTTCTCGATGACCACGCTGATGGTGCTGCTGATCGGCTACCTGGCGCACATCCCGTACGCGGTGCACCGGCACCATTGGCTGGCCAACCACCCCGAGGCGTGGGACGTCCCACCGCGCGAGCGGCGCGCCATCCGGCGCAGCACGCGACGGGCCCGCCGCCTCAGCCTCCGCAGGCCGCGGGTGGCGCACATCGCCGGTGGCCGCATGCGGCTGCCCCGCGCCGGCTTCACCCACGGCGAGGCGAAGCGCGCCGCCCAATCCGCCAACGGTCGTCCCCGCGCGGAGCGTCAGCGCAACTGGCGGCGGATCGGGCTGCGCCGGAACAACCCGGGGCGCTGATCCCAGCGTCGTGCTCGCGTCGTGCTCGCGTCGTGCGGCACGGGCGCGGCGGTGGGCGATTAGGCTCACGGACGAGCCGCCGCACATTCCCACCGGGGCTGGAAACAGGAGACTCGTGTGACCGAACCGCAGCTGGCCCTGACCCTCCGGCTCACCCCGTCCGCACTCGACGCCCGCCGGGGTGTCGTGCGGCTGCATCGCGAGGTGATCGACGCACTCGGGTTGCGCGCCTGGGATGCTGTGCGGTTGATCGGGTCGCGGGTCAGCGCGGCGTTGGCGGCCCCTGCGGAGTCCAGCCAGCCGCCGGGTGTCGTGCTGGTCGACGACGTCACGTTGTCCAACGTGGGGCTGACCGAGGGCTCCGAGGTGGTCGTCGCGCCTGCCACCGTCGCGCACGCCCGCACGGTGACCGTCGCCGGTTCGCGGATGGCGACGCTGTCGCTGCAGGCCGACACGTTGCGGCTGGCCCTGATGGGCAAGGTGTTCACGGCCGGTGACGCGATTTCGCTGCTGCCGCAGGATCTCGCGCCGGAACCCGGGGTCGACCCGGCCGACGCCCGCACCCGCCTGTCCCGGGCCATCGGCGCCACGTGGACCACCGAGCTGCTGACCATCACCGCCACGGATCCCGAGGGGCCGGTGTCGGTGGGCCCGTCGACGGTGATCGGCTGGCGGCACGACCCTCCCCGGCCGAGCCCCAGCCAGCCCGCCACGACGACGGCGACGCCTGCCTCGAGCGGACCCCAGACCACGCAGGCAGCGCAGCGGAGCGAATCGGTGCGCGTTCTGGTCGAACAACCCCAGCCGGAGCTGCCCGAGCCGATCCCGGTGGCCGACCTGGCCGGTGCTCGCACGGTCGCGCAGACGTTGACCGAGTGGTTCGAGCTCGCCTTCCGCCACCCCGAGCTGCTGGCGAAACTCGGGGCGTCCGGACAGCTCGGCGTGCTGCTGGCCGGACCGGAAGGGGTCGGCAAGACCACTGTGGTGCGGTCGGTTGCGCACGCGCTCGATCTTCCGGTGTCGCTGCTGGCCGGACCGTCGGTGGCGGTGCTGGAACCCAACGCGGCGGTGTCGGCGCTGGAGGCCGCGGTCGAACGGGCTCGCTCGCAAGGCCCTGGCGTTCTGCTGGTGACCGACGTCGATGCGCTGCTTCCGGCCAGCCAGCCGCCGCCGGTGGCCACCGTGCTGATCGATCGGCTGCGCGCGGCACTGGCCAACCCCGGGCTGGCGATCGTCGCCACGACTGCGCACCCGGAAGCGGTCGACCCCCGGTTGCGTGCCGTCGGGCTGCTGGACCGGGAGCTGGGGTTGCCGTTGCCCACCAAGGAGGTGCGCACCGAGCTGCTGAGGATCCTGCTCCGGGACGTGCCGTTGGAAAGCGGTATCGACCTGGGCGCGATCGCGGAGCAGACGCCGGGGTTCGTTGCCGCCGATCTCATCGCCTTGCGGCGGGACGCGGCGCTGCGTGCGGCCGTGCGACAGCGCGACGCGGAGAATCCGGTGGTTTCGCAGCAGGACTTGCTCGACGCGCTGCAGACCGTGCGCCCGATCTCCATGTCGGAGTCGGACACGCTGGCCACGGGTGGTCTGACGCTGGACGACGTCGGCGACATGGCCGAGGTCAAGCAGGCCCTGACCGAGTCGGTGCTGTGGCCGCTGCGGTACCCGGACTCGTTCGCCCGCCTCGGAGTGTCGGCGCCGCGCGGTGTCTTGCTCTACGGGCCACCCGGGGGCGGGAAGACCTATCTGGTACGCGCGCTGGCAGGCACGGGGGCGTTGAACGTCTTCGCTGTCAAGGGCGCGGAACTGATGGACAAATGGGTCGGCGAGTCCGAGCGGGCGGTGCGGGAACTCTTCCGCCGTGCCCGGGACGCCGCGCCGTCGCTGGTCTTCCTGGACGAGGTCGATGCGCTGGCGCCGCGGCGTGGTCAGTCGTCGGATTCCGGGGTGGCGGACCGCGTGGTCGCCGCGTTGCTCACCGAGCTGGACGGCGTGGAACCGATGCGCAACGTCGTCGTGCTCGGCGCGACCAACCGCCCCGAGCTGGTCGACCCCGCGCTGCTCAGGCCAGGGCGCCTGGAACGGCTGATCTACGTGCCGCCACCGGACACCGAAGCCCGGGCAGCCATCCTGCGCGCCGCCGCCAAACACACACCCCTGGCCGAGTCGGTGGACCTGGACGCACTGGCGGCCGAGCTCGACGGCTACTCGGCAGCCGACTGCGCCGCCCTGATTCGCGAAGCCGCTCTCACCGCCATGCGCGAATCCCTGGATGCCACCGAAGTCACCGCCGCCCACCTGGCGAAAGCACGCGAGACCGTCCGCCCCTCACTCGACCCGGAACAACTCGCCGCCCTAGCCGCATACGCCGCGTCACGCAGCTAGGCCAGATCTCAGCCGGCGTCGGCTTCGGTGGCGCATTCGACGATCTTGTGCCCTCGCGACACGCGGACGAGCGCAGCCGTCTCCTCCAGCAACATTGCCAGCTCCTCGGCACGGACTGTGGTGAGGCTCGCGACATCGCGGGCTACGCTGTCCAGCGCCCACTGGAGCTGACGCAACACAACAGCTAGCGCCGCATCGGTGCACGTCACTGCGACTGACTCCGGTGGACATCGGCCCCGGCCACAGGCCGCATCTGGCACAGGGATAGCGCTTGTGCGAGTAGTCATACGGGTGCGGCGTACGCATCCACTCCTCTCGGCTCGGCGGCACATCAAGGTCCCCAAGTCGTGGCGCGAACGCGAACCGTTCGAAAGCTCCATTGCCGACGTCCGAGTAGCTAGCCGGGAGCGGCATTGCAACAATGCCTCCAATCGAGTGCCGACTCTGCGCACTGTTTTGACTAGTCTCATGAAATCGCGAAAATGGAGGACGAGAAACGGCCTGCCGGGACATCTGCGGACGTCCTGGGACGCACAGAACTCGGTGGGACGTCCCATGAAGTACCAAGGGGGTGCGGTGCCGAACGAACGGCTACGTGGATGTATCTCAGCAGCCGGACTGACAGTTGCCGAACTCGCTCAGCAAGTAGGCGTGAACCGCAAGACGGTGGAGCGGTGGATCACCACGAACCGGTTGCCTTACCGCGAGCATCGTTGGAAGACGGCCACCATTCTCGGCCGAGACGAAACCTATCTTTGGCCAGAGCTGAACGACGATCCCGTGACCCAAAGGGCATGGAATGCCGAGTTCGTTCAGATCTATCCGAATCGTGGATGCGTTCCGTACACGACGTGGGTTCGACTCATCGACGGCGCAACAGAGGCCCTCGACATCCTGGCCTACGCGGGAAAGTTTCTCTTCGACAGCCGACCAGATCTTGCTGACGTACTGATCGAGAAGGCGAAGGCGGGGACTCGCATTCGCCTTCTTTTCGGCGATCCCGACTTCAGCGAAGTTCGTCGTCGCAGCGAAGAGGAAGGCCTACCCGCTTCCGCACTGTCCACCCGGATAGATATCGTCTTGAACTACGTGCGCAAAGCCATCAACGCACCGGGCATCGAGGTTCGGCTCCATGACACACCCTTGTACAATTCGATCTTTCGCAGCGACACAACGATGCTCGTGAATCTCCACACGTACGGCTCAGGTGCTCCGTTCAACCCCGTGCTTCACCTGCAGCACGTTCCCGGTGGGCGAATCTTCGACCACTACCAACAGAGCTTTCACAAAGTTTGGGACGCCGCCAAGCCTTTCGGAAGCGAGGTAAGCAGCTGACGTGGCACGAGTCGACTACTACTACGATCCGAAAGCTCCCGAAGCCAACAGTGTGGTGCCGTCGGTCACGGTGGCCGTGCAGGACGACGAGGGGCGAATCCTGCTCGTGCACAAGACTGACAACGACCTCTGGGCACTGCCGGGAGGCGGCCACGAGATCGGCGAGTCGATCTCGGCAACGGCGGTCCGGGAAGTCGAAGAAGAGACGGGCGTGACCGTCGAGCTGACGGGCATCGTCGGGCTCTACACGGACCCGAACCACGTCATGGCCTACGACGACGGCGAGGTCCGGCAAGAATTCTCGATCTGCTTCTCGGCGCGGCTGGTCGGCGGTCATGCGCGCGAGGACGGCACGGAGACGAAAGAAGTGCGCTGGGTCGATGTCGACCAGCTCGACCGGCTGAGCATCCACCCGTCCATGCGTCTTCGCATCCAGCACTATGTGGAGAGGAGACCGAAGCCGTTCATCGGATGACGGCGTATGCGCTCCTGGGTTCGCACCACGCACGCCTTCATCGGGTCCGCGGCCCGAAGCCACGCCCGATGAACCGGGTCCTCGGGTGGGTAGCGCCGAAGTATCTCTGCGATTCGCTGCTGATAGCTGACCTGCTCGCCCGCGGGGCCGGTCGTGAGATCCGCCGTGACCAAAGCGTCCATGACCGGGGTGTCTTCGAGCTCGAACTCGGCCAGCTCCGTTCTCAAGTCACGCTCGGCCGCTTCGAACCGCGCCCCTGAATGATGTGCCACCAGGTCGACGACACGGTCCGGATAACCCTCGGCACGAAGGTAGCGGGCACCATCGAGGGGATGAAATCCTGTGTCGACCAGCTCGGCGGCGTATCCGATGTCGTGAAGCCAAGCGGCGGCGATCAGCACCGGCCGCTCTTCGGGCGCCAAGACCGATGCCAACTGAGTCGCCGCACGGGCCACTGCTTGCACATGAGCCCAACGACGCCCCAGCGGCCGCATCAACTGCTCCGCCAGCCCGGCAGACTGGCGCACGAGGTCGGTCATGCTCGTCGCCACTCGCTCGACGTTACCTGCAACATGAAGCGGATCAACCCCGCCGTTCGCCTGAGCCAACCACCGCCGGTGGCCACTGATCCATCGGCTGCGAGCGGCGCCGGCCGACCCGCTGCTGACGATCGTCGGAACTAGTTGGCTGGTTCCGGTGTTTTGGGCTCGACCACCTCGGCCGCCCGATCAGCAATCTCGCAAGCACGCTCTACTGAGTCAGCCTCCACCACGACATCGACTCGCCCCTGCTCGGCAGCGAACGTCACAACACACTCGCCGGAATCATCCTTGATTTGCTTGGCCGGCCGCCCACCGACTTGGCCGTCGACGACCTGATCATTGGGTGTTGTCTTGTAGTTGTCGATCGTCAGCTTCGACCAGATGGCAATCCCCACGACAACGGATCCTTCGGAGGAGTCGCTGCTTTTGGACTGCCTTGTACATGTGTCACTATTGGGACCAACCGAACCTTGATCGACGATCTCAAAACTCTTGTAATTCTTATCCAGTTGATTGACTTCTTCGGTCGTGAGCAACTCGCACGCCACGGCCTTGTCGAGTTGCCCTTCTGGGCTACCCCGACCATCGGATGACTGCGGAGCCAAGCTGGCTGGCGGGGGACTGCTCGGGGTATTCTGACTACCAGCGACAGCCCGTCCCTCTTCGGTGGAGCAAGCCGAGCTCATCGCCAACAATCCTGTCGCCACGGTTGCCGAAACCAGCCGAGCAGAACGGGCCCAGCACCTCATCAAGCCTTCCCTCCGAACGATGTTGCCGCAGAATCATCGAGGCGCCGGTAGTTTTTCATGGCAGCGTCGATGCCTTCTCGATAGTATTGAAGCACTTTCCTCGTCGCCTCGAGTGAATTCTTGGCGGACTGTCCAGCCTCCGCGTAGGCGGGCGCGGCGCTGTTGGATGCGAACGGCGTGTTCCCGATAGGCAGCTGTGCCAGGTACTCGGAGATGGCGCTAGCCTTCTTCAGGCTGTCCTCAGCGTCTTCAAGCTGCCTGATTGCCTTCTGTGCCTGGTCGGGATCGACGGCGAACTTGCCTGCCTTGGCGGCGCCCCGGAATGCCTTGGCTCCTTCGACGGCTGCCGAGTTCTTGGCGCTGGAGCCGAACAGTGCTGCGACGCTACCTCCGATTTTCCGCCAGCGGGAACGGCCGGCCCGGTGGGGACGAAAGCCATGCGTACAACCCCCCTCACACTCAGTACGCGGCGGCCAGCTTACCAACGCTGACCAGGAGAAATAGGCACTTCGGACGAGCATTCGCCCGCCCGTACCATCAGCTGGCACCTGCTCCCAGCGCGGCACACCCCGCCTGGACTTCCGCACCTGGACGTCGACGGCGCCGAAACCCAGCCGCGGCCGCGCGAACAGCCGCAACACACCACGCCCTCGCAGGCCCGGCACGACCGCACCCGAGCCACCGGACCGAACTCGTCCTGCCCGTGATGCGGCTTCTCCAACGAACCGTCGCCAGAACGCGCCCGCCTCGGCACCGTCGCGCTCTTCGGCGCCACGGTCGCCTGTCGCCCACACGCGCCCGGATGACCTCGCAGCCTGGCGGCCGACGCGTGGCCCGGCCGCCCGTCGCCAGCACGCGCCCGGATCGCCTACTTGCCGCCCACGTAGTCCTTGGTGACGATGACGATCACGCCGGGACTGGAGTCCTCGATGCCCGGGAACCGCGGCTCGACCCGCATGCCGAACTCCGCACCGATGGCTTTCGCGGCCGCCTCCTCGCTGGTGCCCGGCCGGTAGTACACCGTGGTCTCGTAGATGATGCCCTGCGAGTAGTTCCCGACCGCGACCACGTTCCAGCCGCGGGACCGCAGGTCGTCGGCCGCGTGCGACGCCAGCCCCTTGATCTTGCTGTTGTTGTAGACGCGGATCGACACCCACTTGTACGCGTCGCCCTTGGCGCCGCCTGCAGGCCGCGCCGAACCGTCGGACGTCCCGCCCCGCGTGCCGTCCCCGGCCCCGCCGGGCTTGCCGGACTCGGGCGGGCGAGCCGACGACCGCGGTGGCTCGGACACCTCCGTGGACTGCTCCGGAGGCCGGCTCGGCTCCGGCTCTTTCGGCGTTGTGCCCGGCTCCTCGTCAGGAGCCGGCGTCTGCGACGTCTCCGGCCGGTCCGGCCGAGGCGAGGCCTGCTCGTCCTCGTCGCCGCTGATCGCGCTGGCCACCCCGATGACGGCCGCGACCGCGGCGATTCCCAGCAACGCCATACCCCCGAGCCGCATCGGCCGAGCTGGTCCCCGATGTGTCATCACAGCTCGATCCCCAACCTGCGGGCACTGCGCTTACGCCTGCGTTCCGCCCGCGTCTTGCGCAGGCGCTTGACCAGCATCGGGTCCGCGCGCAGCGCACGTTCGGTGTCCAGCAACCGGTTCAACAGCTGGTAGTAGCGAGTCGACGACATGCCGAACTGCTCGCGGATGGCCTTCTCCTTGGCGCCTGCGTACTGCCACCACTGGTTCTCGAACGCCAGGATCCGGCGTTCCAGATCAGACAGTTCCGCGGCCGCCGGACCGCGCGGGTCGCCGACAACCGGTGCGACCGCGCCCTCATCGCCCCGGGACATCGACTCCGCAGCGTCCATCCTCCTCCGATCGACTCACCGGCATGCGCCTGAGCTCCACGGCGAAATCACAGGCATGTGATTCCCCACCCGGATTCATTAGATCATGCGGGACCGGCACCCGCCCGGCTCCGGGCCCGGCGCGTCCCGCTTACACTCACCCGCTGTGACCATTCACCCCATCCGCATCGCCGGCGACCCCGTGCTGCACAAGCCGACGCGTCCGGTGGAGAAGTTCGACGAGTCGCTGCGCACCCTCGCCGACGACATGTTCGAGACCATGTACGCCGCGGAGGGCGTCGGCCTCGCCGCCAACCAGATCGGCGTCGATCTGCGCATCTTCGTCTACGACTGCCCGGACGAGGAGCTCGGCGAGCGGCGCAAGGGCCTGGTGGTCAACCCGGTGCTGGAGACCTCCGAACGCCCGGAGACCATGCCGGACCCGGACAACGACTACGAAGGCTGCCTGTCCGTGCCCGGCGAGTCGTTCCCGACCGGCCGCGCCACCTGGGCCAAGGTCACCGGCTTCGACCTGTACGGCAACCCGATCGAGGTCGAGGGCAAGGGCTTCTTCGCCCGCTGCCTGCAGCACGAGACCGACCACCTGGACGGCTACCTCTACCTCGACCGCTTGGTCGGCAGGTACGCCCGCGCGGCGAAGAAGATGATCAAGCGCAGGGGGTGGGGCAAGCCGGGCTTGAGCTGGGACCCCAGCAAGGACAGGCCCGAGGACTGACCGCCCTGCCACGACCGCACCGCGGCCCCGCCCGCCGCGACGTCGGCTTCGGCTCGTCCGGCCGCCCGACGGCGTCCGACGCCGTGACTCGGCACCCGGCCACCTCCCGGGCCGCCGTGTCGGCCATTTCTGCTCGCTGACCGCGAACACCGCTGACACCGGGCATCATTGCAACCCCGCTCACGTTGTAACGGTGTAATCGGCGTTGTGGAGGTGGTCGTCATGCCGGACAGCCGCCGGCCCGATGAATCGCTCGACGAACAAGCACTCGACGCCTACTCGCGCGTGGTCACCTCGGTGGCCCGGCGCCTCACCCCCCAGGTGGCCAGCGTCCGGCTGCCGCACGGCGGTGGGTCGGCCGTGGTGTTCGATCCCGGCCACCTGATCACCAACGCCCACGTCGTCGGCAGCTCCCGGCACGGCACGGCGACGTTCTCCGACGGCTCCGAGGCACCGTTCGAGGTCGTCGGCTCGGACCCGCTCTCCGACCTGGCCGTGCTGCGCGCGGACGGCACGCTGCCCTTCCCCGCCGAACTCGGCAACGCCAACGACCTGGTCGTCGGCCAGCTGGTCGTCGCCGTCGGCAGCCCGTTGGGCCTGTCCGGATCGGTGACCGCCGGGGTCGTCTCCGCGCTCGGCCGGGCGTTGCCCGCCCGGCACGGCCGCACCACCCGGCTGATCGAGGACGTCATCCAGACCGACGCGGCGCTCAACCCGGGCAATTCCGGCGGCGCACTCGCCGATTCCGCCGGGCGCGTGGTGGGCATCAACACCGCGCTGGCCGGCATCGGGGTCGGGCTGGCCGTGCCGATCAACGACACCACGCGCCGGATCATCGGCACGCTGCTGGTCGAAGGCCGGGTCCGGCGCGCGTACCTGGGCATCGTGGGCACCCCCGCTCCGCTGCCCGACGACGTGGCCGAACGCACCGGGCAGCGGGCGGGCCTGCGCATCGTGGAGACCGTGCCCGGTGGCCCTGCCGATGTGGCCGGGCTGCGCGCCGGGGACATCGTCCTGACCGTGGCCCGCACCCCGGTCAGAGACGCGCAAGGCATCCAGCGTCAGCTGTTCGCCGAGGTCATCGGCACCCGCCTTGCCGTGACCGTGCTGCGCAACGGTGCCATGGTCGACGTCTTCGCCACACCGACCGAGCTCACCGTCGGCTGACGCTCAGCCGCGCGGGCGACCTGCTGGGTCGATCCGGAACACCGGGAACCCGGGCGCGGCCGACCGCAGCCGCTCGTCCGGGGCGTCCTTGGTCAGGTCGCCGAGGAAGCCCTTGACCTCCCACGCCCAGCGGCGCAGGTACTCGCGCAGCACCGGCAGCTTGTCCTCGTCGGCCACCTCGCTCGCGGTGAACACCTCGGTCCGCTTGCCGACCCGCAACTCGGCCCGCCCGGCCACCCGCAGGTTCTTCACCCACTGCGTCTGGCCCCGCGGCGCAACCAGATACCTTCGACCGCCCACCTTCAGCGGATTGACCGGCACCCGCTGGATCCTGCCGGTCTTGCGGCCCGGCACGGCCAGCTCCCGGCTGCCCGCCACGCTCACGCCCAGCCGGGTCAGCCGGACGACGAACCAGTTGAACACTCGCGTCGCCCGATCCGGCGCGACATATCGCTCGGCCATGCGTCCACCTTTCGTGGGCCTGGCCACCACGCTAGCGCCGACCTTGAACCGATGCAGGAGACCATGGCAAGGTCGAAAGCCGACAACTGCACAAAACCACGCGGGAGCTCGCGCCGTACTCGTACCAGCGGGCTGAGAGGGCGGCTGATGTCCACGCGGACTCGGTGCCGCCGACCGCACGAACCTGTCCGGGTAATGCCGGCGTAGGGAGGAAAAGCGTGTCAACGCTGAGTGATTCGACGCGGCTGAACGACGTCAAGCCCACCATCACCACCGGACCGATCCCGGGATCGCGCAAGCACTACATCACCACCGAACGGCGTGGCTTGCGCGTGCCGGTGCGGCGGATCGACCTGACCAACGGCGATCACTTCGACGTCTACGACACCTCCGGCCCGTACACCGATCCGGACGCGGAGATCGACGTGCACCGGGGACTGCCCAAGCTGCGTCAGCCGTGGATCGACGGCCGGGAGCACAACACCCAGCTCGGCTACGCCAAGGCCGGGATCGTCACCGAGGAAATGGAGTTCATCGCCGCACGCGAGCGGGTCAGCCCGGACTTCGTGCGGGACGAGGTGGCCGCGGGCCGCGCGGTCATCCCGGTCAACCGCAAGCACCCCGAGTCCGAGCCGGCGATCATCGGCAAGAACTTCCTGGTGAAGGTCAACGCCAACATCGGCAACTCGGCGGTGTGGTCGTCGGTGGAGGAAGAGGTCGAGAAGATGGTGTGGGCCACCCGCTGGGGGGCGGACACCGTGATGGACCTGTCCACCGGCAAGCGCATCCACGAGACCAGGGAGTGGATCCTGCGCAACTCCCCGGTGCCGATCGGGACCGTGCCGATCTACCAGGCGCTGGAGAAGGTCAAGGGCGACCCGGCCAAGCTGAGCTGGGAGGTGTACCGGGACACCGTCATCGAGCAGGCCGAGCAGGGTGTGGACTACATGACGGTGCACGCCGGCGTGCTGCTGCGCTACGTCCCGCTCACCACCAACCGGGTCACCGGCATCGTCTCCCGCGGCGGGTCGATCATGGCCGCCTGGTGCCTGGCGCACCACAAGGAGTCGTTCCTCTACACCCACTTCGAGGAACTCTGCGAGATCTTCCGCGAGTACGACATCACGTTCTCGCTCGGCGACGGCCTGCGGCCCGGCTCGATCGCCGACGCCAACGACCGCGCGCAGTTCGCGGAGCTGGAGACGCTGGGCGAGCTGACCAAGATCGCCCGTGAGCACGACGTGCAGGTGATGATCGAGGGCCCCGGCCACGTGCCGATGCACAAGATCAAGGTCAACGTGGAGCTGGAGGAAAAGCTCTGCGGGGAAGCGCCGTTCTACACGCTCGGCCCGCTGGCCACCGACATCGCCCCGGCCTACGACCACATCACGTCGGCCATCGGCGCGGCGCAGATCGGCTGGCACGGCACCGCGATGCTGTGTTACGTCACGCCGAAGGAACACCTGGGCCTGCCGAACAAGGACGACGTGAAGACCGGCGTGATCACCTACAAGATCGCGGCGCACGCGGCCGACCTGGCCAAGGGCCACCCCTACGCCCAGGAGTGGGACGACGAGCTGTCCAAGGCGCGGTTCGAGTTCCGCTGGGAGGACCAATTCAACTTGTCGCTGGACCCCGAGACGGCGCGCGCCTACCACGACGAGACGCTGCCCGCGGAACCGGCCAAGACCGCGCACTTCTGCTCCATGTGCGGACCGAAGTTCTGCTCGATGCGGATCACCCAGGACATCCGGGAGTACGCCGCCGAGCACGGCCTGGAGACCGTGGAAGCGATCGAGGCAGGCATGGCGGCCAAGGCACGCGAGTTCACCGAGAAGGGCAGCAAGGTCTACCTGCCGGTGGAGCCGGTGACCGGCGACGGTGCGGCGGCAGGCGCGGAAAGCGGCAGGCCATGACCGGGCGGCCGACGCCGAAGAAGGCCCTCACCATCGCCGGTTCCGATTCCGGCGGTGGCGCGGGCCTGCAGGCGGACTTGCGGACGTTCTTCGCCAACGGCGTGCACGGCATGTCGGCCGTCACCGCCGTGACGGTGCAGAACTCGGTCGGGGTGACCGGTGTCGCGGAGATCCCGCCGGAGACCGTCGCCGCGCAGATTCACGCGGTGGCCTCCGACATCGGGGTGGACGCCGCCAAGACCGGCATGCTGGCCACCGCGGAGATCATCACCGCGATCGCCAAGGCGGTCGACGAAGTGGGCATCGGCCGCAACGGCAGCGTTCCGCTGGTGGTCGACCCGGTGGCGGCCTCCATGCACGGCGACCCGCTGCTGCGGGAAGAGGCGATGGAGGCCATCCGCGGGTTGATGTTCCCGCGCGCGACGCTGGTGACGCCGAACCTGGACGAGGTCCGTCTGCTGGTCGGCATCGACGTCCGCACCCGCGAGCAGCAGCGCGAAGCGGCCAGGGTGTTGCACGAGCTCGGCCCGCAGTGGGTGCTGGTCAAGGGTGGCCACATGCGCGACGCCCCGGAGTGCACCGACCTGCTCTTCGACGGCACCACGTTCACCGAACTGACCGGCCCGCGCTACGACACCGACAACACCCACGGCGGCGGGGACACCCTGGCGGCAGCCATCACGTCGGCGCTGGCCAAGGGCGCGTCGGTGCCGGAGGCCGTCCGGCACGGCAAGCAGTTCATCGAGCGCAGCGTGCAAGCGTCCTACCCGCTGGGCGCCGGGGTCGGCCCGGTGTCGCCGCTGTGGGTGCTGGACGACGTGCACGGCCGCTGACCATTCGGCGGCGCCGGCGACGGCACCGGGCATCCGGCGGTCCTCGCCGGCGTCGCCACGCTCAGCGAGCAACGCGTCACAGATGTCCGCCATCCGATGATCATCGGACGTTACGGCCGTTACGATGCGGACATTCACCACGCAGCCGATGACGTAGGGATCCCCGGGTGACGCCACGCGAACGAGTCAGTGCGCTGGTCGATCACCCGTACTTCCAACGGTTCATCGTCACGGTGATCGGCATCAACGCGGCGCTGCTGGCCGTGCAGACCTCCGCATCGCTGGAGCGGCACTATCACGACCTGATCGCCGCGCTGGACACCATGGCGCTGGCGATCTTCGTCGTCGAGCTGGCGTTGAAACTGTACGCGCAGCGGTCGGCGTTCTTCCGTGACCCATGGAACGTGTTCGACTTCGCGATCGTGGCGATCGCGCTGATACCCGCCAGCGGGCCGTTCGCGGTCCTGCGCGCCCTGCGAGTGCTGCGGGTGCTGCGCCTGGTGTCCGCGGTCCCGCCGCTGCGCCGGGTGGTGAGCGCGTTTCTGCGCGCCATCCCCGGCATGGTGTCGATCATCGCGCTGGCCACGCTGGTGATCTTCGTCGCGGGCGTGATGGGCACCGCCCTGTTCGCCGAGGCGTCCCCGCACTATTTCGGCGACCTGGGGCGTTCGCTGTTCTCCCTGTTCCAGACCATGACCGGGGAGTCGTGGCCGGACATCGCCGAGGAAGTGATGGCTGCCCAGCCGCTGGCGTGGATCTTCTTCGTCGTCTACATCCTGGTTTCCAGCTTCGCGGTGCTGAACCTGTTCATCGCGGTCGTGGTCAACGAGATGGAACAAGAGGTGCGCGCCGACATCCGGGCGGAGGAACAGCAGCACGCCGACGAGCTGGCCGCCGACCACGAGCGCATCAGCGCCGAGCTGGCGGCGATCCGCCAGGACCTCGCCGCGCTGCGCAACCGACTCAGCGGATGAGCCGTCTCAACCAAGACGTTCAGCTGGAGCGACCGCACGCTTCATGCCGACACAGTGCACCCGGGAGGACGCAGATGCAGTGGCGTGACCGCCTGGCCGCGGCGGTGGAGAACCGCCGTTTCCAGCAGTTCATCATCGCGGTCATCGTGTTCAACGCGATCACTCTGGCGATGGAGACGTCCGAGTCGATCATGGCGGGCAGCGGCGACCTGCTGCACGTGCTGGACAAGATCGTGCTGGCGATCTTCGTCGCCGAGCTGGTGGCCAAGCTGGTGGCCTTCGGCCCGCGCTTCTTCTCGGACGGCTGGAACGTCTTCGACCTCGTGGTGGTGGTGATCGCGCTGGTTCCGGCCAGCGGCCCGTTCGCCGTGCTGCGTGCCCTGCGCGTGCTGCGGGTGCTGCGGCTCATCTCGGCTGTGCCTGCCATGCGCAAGGTGGTCTCCGGGCTGCTGTCGGCGATCCCCGGCATGGCGTCCATCGTGGCGCTGCTCGGCCTGGTGCTGTTCGTCTCCGCGGTGATGGCCACCAACCTGTTCCGCGACGTGGCCCCGCAGTACTTCGGCGATCTGGGCACGTCCCTGTTCGCGCTGTTCCAGATCATGACCGGGGAGTCCTGGCCGGACATCGCCGACGCCGTGATGGCCGAGATGCCGCTGGCCTGGATCTTCTTCGTGATCTACATCCTGATCTCGACGTTCGCGGTGCTGAACCTGTTCATCGCGGTGGTGGTCAACGCGATGGAGGCGCAGCTGCGTGAGGAGATGCACCAGGAAGGCGAGCAGCACCACCAGGAGCTGGCCGATTCGAACGCGACGATCCTCGCGGAGCTGCAAGCGCTGCGGGCGGAGGTGGCCCAGCTGCGCGCCGGGCTGGACGGCCAGCGGGTGTCCGCCACCGACGGCGCGAACTGACGGCCTGCGCGCCCCGTGACCGGCTGCGCGACCCGCGAGCCCGGCTTCCTGCCGACGAAGTGACCGCCTGCGGCCCCTCCGATCGATCCCGGCCGGGGAGTCCCCTGGAATGTGCGTCGTGTCGCTGACGCGGTGAGTCGCCGCGCCGGAGTGCCCGGCGGCGGTTGCCCGAGCATGAGCCCGGCCCGACCTGGTCGAGGCGGTGCCGGCTGGACGGCTCACGCCGGCGGACGAGCAGACGAGCCCTGCGGGAAGGTGCCCGGGTCGTGCCAGGTGCAGCGCAACCGGCACCGGCTGCGGCAGCCGATGACGAGTTTGGCATTGTTGATCTTCCGGACGACGACCCCGAGATCGAGCGTTTCGCGCGTTTCGACCGGTCACTGCGCCGCCTGGCACCACTGTTTGCCGACGTCTTGCCTACCCGTTCCGGAGCCCTTGTCCGGGGAGCACGCCGGCCCGCCTCGTCCCCGCCTCTGCCCGGCAGGCCGGTGCGTTGTCCCGGGCGCCGAGACGACGAGAAAGGGGAAGTGTGCATGTCGAACGTGCGCAGGATGGTGGGCACGTTGCTGGCGGCGGTGGTGGCCGCGGTCGTTTTCTGGGCGTCCGGCCAGACGGAGGAGCAGGGGCCGGTTTCGGCGCCCGGCGAGGTGGCGGTCTCCGAGCAGTCCGCTGACGTGGCGGCGTTGCTCGACGAGATTCCGACCCGGCCGGAAACCGGCCACCGCACCTACGACCGTGAGGAGTGGCGGCACTGGATCACGGTGACCGGTGATCCGCGCTGGCGGGCATGGGTCGGGGATCGCACCGGCTGCAACACCCGCGAGGCGGTGCTGATCCGGGACGGCTGGAAAGTGCGCACCGGCGAGGGCTGCCGGATCACCGACGGCAGCTGGCGCACCAGCTACGACAACCGCAGGCACCCCTCCCCCGAGTCGATCGACATCGACCACCTGGTGCCGCTGGCCGAAGCCCACCAGTCGGGCGCAGCGAACTGGCCTGCCGAGAAGAAGGAGCGCTTCGCCAACGACCCGCGGAACGTGCTGGCCGCGAGCGGCACGCTCAATCGCGCCAAGGGCGACAAGGACCTGGCCGAGTGGCTGCCCGAGCGCAATCGCTGCACCTACGTCTCGGAGTGGGTGTCGATCAAGAAGGAGTACGGGCTGGCGATGGACGCCCGCGAAAAGGACACCGCCCGGCGGATCTTGTCCAGCCCGGCCTGCTGGAAGGACCAGCCGAACTGACCGGCAGGGCCCGGAACACCGTCGTCGACCTTGCCGGTGAGCCGGGACTCGATCTTGCGCGCGGGGTGCATCGGCGGCCCCTTCGCCCTGACGATTCCCAGTGGAGCGCCACCTGTGGCGATCGCGGCCCAGCCGCGCACAGGCAGCGCCATCGCGCTCGCGGCGGGCGTGGTCACATCGCGACCGGCGCACGCACCCGACAAGATCGAAACGTCACCGCGGCCGGACAGATCGCAATCAGACGCACGCAGCCGGCCAGAACACGAACCCGCCGCGCACGCCCGGCCGGATCACGGTCAGGCACACGCAGCCGGGCGAGAACGCGCACCCGCCGCGCGCGGCCATCGCGGTCAGCGCGGCGGGCTGGATGCCTGCGCCCAGAACCGCTTCGGCACGCGGCCGGACAACCTGGCGTAGCGTCCCGCGATCACCGCATGCCGCATCGCCGTCGCCATGCCCACCGGGTCCTCGGCACGCGTCACCGCGGTGGACAGCAGCACGGCGTCGCACCCGAGCTCCATGGCCAGCGCGGCGTCCGATGCGGTGCCGATGCCCGCGTCCAGGATGATCGGGACCGATGCCCGCGCCACGATGAGCTCGATGTTGTGCGGGTTGCGGATCCCCAGCCCGGTGCCGATCGGCGCGCCGAGCGGCATCACCGCGGCGCACCCGGCCTCTTCCAGCTGCAACGCCAGCACCGGGTCGTCGTTGGTGTAGACCAGGACGGTGAAGCCGTCCGCGACCAGCCGTTCGGCTGCCTCCAGCGTCTCCACCGGGTCGGGCAGCAGCGTCCGGTCGTCGGCGTGCACCTCGAGCTTGACCCAGTTCGTCTCCAGCGCGTCCCTGGCCAGCTGGGCGGTCAGCACCGCGTCCGCGGCGCTGCGGCACCCTGCGGTGTTCGGCAGCACCTTGATGCCCAGCCTGCGGATCAGGTCCAGCACGCCCGACCCGCCCTCGGCGTCGGCGCGGCGCATGGCCACCGTGGTCAGCTGCGTGCCGGACGCTTCCAGGGTCCGTTCCAGCACGCTGAGGCTGCTCGCCCCACCGGTGCCGATGATCAGCCGTGATTCGAACTTCTCGTCGCCGATCACCAGCGGGTCCTGCGGCGTGGAGTCCACCGTCAGCCTCCTTGCACGGCGCTGAGGATCTCCACCCGAGCGCCATCCGACAACGTCGTGTCCGCCCACGTGCTGCGGGCCACGACATGACCGTTCATCGCCACCGCCACACCGGGGCGCGCGGCACCGAGCTCCTCCAGCAGCGCGGCGACCGTCGTCTCCGGGGCGACCTGGCGCGTCTCGCCGTTGACCTCGACCTCGATCACACCGATGCCTCCTTCCTGGCCCTGGCCGGATCGGCCGCACGGGCAGCGCCCGGCGGCTCGTCGTCCTCCAGCAGCGCGACCACGGCGTCCGCCGTGACCGGTGCGTGCAGCAGACCGTTGCGGTAATGACCGGTCGCCACGATCACGCCGTCGGACAGCCTGCCGATCAGCGGCAGGTTGTCCGTGCTGGCCGAGCGCAGCCCGGCGGCGGCCTCGGTCAGCTCGTACTCGGCCACGCTCGGGTAGACCCGCTCCGCCGCGTCCAGCAGCTCGCGCACGCCACCGGCGGCCACCGTCTCGTCGAAGCCGGCCTCGTACTGGGTGGCGCCGACGACGACCTCGCCGTCGGTGCGCGGCACCAAGTACAGCGGCCGGTTCTCCACCACCGCCCGGACGGTCAACGGCGGGGGCGGCAGGCTGGTGCGGCGGGCCCGGAGCCGCAAGATCTCGCCCTTGAGCGGGCGCACCAGGTCCTTCAGCTCGCGGTGCAGCATGCCGGTGCGGGCCCCGGCGGCCAGCACCACTTCGTCGTACGCGAACTCTCCGCTGCCGGTGCGGACCGTGGCCGGCTCCACCGCCTCGACCCACTCGTGCCGGAACCGCACTCCGCGGTGATCGCACGCGCGCTGCAGCGCGCGGAGCAACTTGCGGTTGTCCACCGCCAGGTCGCCGGGCACCCACAGCCCGATCCGCAGCCTGCTGGACAGCCCGGGGACCCGTTTCCGCAGCTGGCGCCGGTCGACCAGCTCGGCGCCACGGCCCACCCGACGCAGGTATCCGGCCAGCACCTCCAGCTGCGCCGCGTCGCCGGGGTCCCATGCGGCGATCACCGTGCCCGCGGTGTTCATCACCGGGTCGGCGCCGTCGGTGGTCAGCTCGCGCACGAATCGCGGCCAACGGGCCAGCGACTCCTCGCCGAGTTCCAGCACGGCTTCCTCGCCGGGCCACGCCTCGGCCACCGGGGCGAGCATGCCCCCGGCCACCCACGAGGCGCCCGCGGCGGGCTTGGGGTCGAACAACGTCACCGCGTGGCCTGCCGCGGCGGCTCGCCACGCGACGGAAAGCCCGATCACCCCGCCCCCGACGACGGCAACACGGGCTCCATTGCGGGTGTCGGTCGTCATGATCACGCTCCCTGCGCCGGCATGACCCGGATCAGGTTCCACGGTCGGAGCCGCAGCTCCCTCTCAGCCCGCATACGCAGGCTCCCGTGCGGACGCCTCAACCGTAGCGTGACCGGACGCACCGGCGCCAACTTCGCCACCGTGGCACTTCCCACGTTGCGGTACGCGGCGCGCGCCGAAAGCCGCGGGATGCACGGGCGTGGCCTGCTCCGCAGCACATACCGGCGGCCAGGGCCGCTCGTGGCGGGCCAGGTACCGTGACGACGTGCCTGGAGCAAACGGCGATCAGATCCGCGCCCGGTTGGCCGAGGCCCGGCTGTACTTGTGCACCGACGCCAGGGGCTCACGCAGCGAGCTGGCCGAGTTCGCCGATGCGGCGCTGGCCGGCGGGGTGGACATCATCCAGCTGCGGCACAAGCCCGGCGGCGTGCCGCTGGAAGCGCGCGAGGAGCTGGCCGCGCTCGAGGTCCTGGCCGAAGCATGCGAGCGGCACGGTGCGCTGCTGGCGGTCAACGACCGCGCCGACGTGGCGTTGGCGGCCGGAGCCGACGTCTTGCACCTGGGTCAGGACGATCTCCCGGTGGCGCTGGCGCGCCGGGTGGTGGGCGACGAAATGGTCGTCGGCCTGTCGTCCCACTCGGTCGAGCAGGCGACGGCGGCCGCCGCGGCCGACGGCGTGGACTACTTCTGCACCGGGCCGTGCTGGCCGACCCCGACCAAACCAGGACGGCCTGCGCCCGGTCTCGGCCTGGTTCGCGCGGTGGCGGAGGCGAATCCGGCGCGGCCGTGGTTCGCCATCGGCGGCATCGACCACCAGCGCTTGCCCGCCGTCCTCGACGCCGGCGCCCGCCGCATCGTCGTGGTGCGGGCCATCACCGAGGCCGAGGATCCGACGGCAGCCGCTCGCACGCTCAAGGACGCGCTGCTCTCGCACTGATTCGTTCCCCGGCCGGGTCGCCAGCACACTGCGGCGGAGCTACGCAGCGCCACGGGCGCCATCGGCCGGCTACGGCAACGGGCGGCCGGCTCACGGCCCAGCACACACCACCCGCCACAACCCCTGCTCACTCGACCGGCCGCCACAACGGCCAGCCGACCCACGCGCCCAGCACACACGGCCCGCCACAACCCCGTGCTCACTCGGCCGGCGGCTGCTGCTGGGCCGGGCGCTCGTTCTGCCCCTGCTGTGGCGGCAGCTCCTCCTCGGGCTGCTCTTGCGGCGTCGAAGGCGGCGCCGGTGCGCTGGACGCCGGCGGCTCGCTCGTCGCAGGCGGCTGCGGCTGCTGAGGGTTCTGCGGAACCTCCGGCGACTGCGGCTCCTGCTCGTCCTCGGTGCTCTCGTCCTGCTCCGGCGGAGCCTCGGGTGTGCCGGACTCCTCGGTCTTCTGGGGAGCCGGACGCTCCTGTTGGTCATCACCGTCGGGCTGGCCGCCGAGCACGTTGGTGATCGTCCGCCCCTGCTCCCCGGACAGCGTGTTCCCGGTCAGCATCTCGATACCGGTGATCACCGCCATGCCCAGCACGAACGCCGCCACGGATCCGCCGATCACCACACCCCAGCGAACACGGCGGCGCGGCTTGGACGTCTCGTCGGCCTCGTCCGCGTCCGTGGTGTCGTCGGAAACGCGCGGGAGGTACACCGTGGGCGCATCCGGGTCGACCACATCACCCTGCGCCCCCATGCGGCGCGTCGGGTCCGGATCGGCTGACTGCCCGGGCCGCATGACGCGGGTGGAGTCATGCGCCCACTGCTGCTGAGCAGGCAGCACTTTGGTGCCGTCCTGAGCTGCGCCCTGTTGCCGGGCCAAGACCCGGGTGCGCTCATCTTCGTGCCGGGCAGGCATCACTCGCGTGCCGTCCTGCCCCCAGCGCCGCTGCTCGGGCAACGCCTGGGTGCGTTCGTCGTCCCGGCCGCGCACGTAGACCCGCCCCGCCACCTTGGCCAGCGCGGCATGTTTGGTCCGCTTGGCCGCTTCCTTGGTGCGCTCCAGCGAGCGCAGGTAGAGCTCACTGCCGATGGTGGTGCCCAGACTGAGCAGGCCCGCGCCGATGACGGTGCCGTACACCCCGATCTGCGCACCGATGAACGCGGCCGTGATGGCGGCCAGTGCGCCAGCCACGACCTGGGCGGGCCGGAGTCCGTCCCGTTCCCTTTCCTTCGACACTCGCCAACATCCCAACGAATCGCGGCTGCACTCTCCACACCGTCAACGTTCCGGTCCCGGCAATAGTTGCCGGACGTAACGGACACCACGCACATCCGTCCACAATGGACTCAATTTGCCAACGCCGCCCGCTCGTCCCCCGCGCTGCCTTACGCTTGCCCGCGCAGCGAAGGCAATCTGGAGGACATGCGCTTGATCACCATCGACGACATTCGCGCCGCCGCCGACCGGATCGGCGACAAGGCCGTGCACACTCCCCTGCTCCGCCAGGTGTGGGACGGCCGCGAGCTGTGGCTCAAACCGGAGAACCTGCAGCCGGTCGGCGCGTTCAAGGTGCGCGGCGCCGTCAACGCGCTGGCCGCGCTGGACGAGACCACGCGGGCACGCGGGGTGGTCAGCTATTCCAGCGGCAACCATGCCCAGGCGGTCGCCTACGCGGCGCGGCAGTTCGATGTGCCTGCCACCATCGTCGTGCAGGAAGGCGCGCCGGAGGTGAAAGTCGCCGCCACCAAGGCCTACGGCGCACAGGTCGTCGAAGCCCCGATGGCGGAGCGCAGCGCGGTCGCCCATCGGCTGGCCGAGCGGCTGGACCGGGTGATCATCGCCCCGTTCGATCACGCCGACGTCATCGCCGGGCAGGGCACCGTCGGGCTGGAGATCGCCGAGGACCTGCCGGACGTGCGCACCGTCCTGGTCCCCGTCTCCGGCGGCGGGCTGGCGTCCGGGGTCGGGGTCGCCATCACCACCTTGTGCCCCAACGCCCGGGTCATCGGCGTCGAGCCGGAACTGGCAGGTGACACCGCCGAGTCCCTGCGCGCCGGGCGGCTGGTGCGGTGGGACCCCGCCGATCGCGCCCGCACCATCGCCGACGGCCTGCGAGCCGAGCCGTCCCAGCTGACGTTCGCGCACCTGCGGGCGACGCTGGACGGCGTGGTCACCGTGACCGAGGACGAGATCCGGCAGGCGATGCGGGTGCTGGCCACCCGGGCCAAGCTGGTCGCCGAGCCGTCCGGCGCGGTCAGCACCGCGGCCTGGCTGTTCCACCAGCACGAACTGCCCGCCGGGCCGACGGTGGCGATCGTCAGCGGGGGCAACGTCGATGCTCGTCTGCTGGCCGAGGTGCTGACGGAGCAGACTCAGTGACGGGGTGCCGGATGCCCGGATGCCCGTCCGGCAGCGCCCGGTGCAGCACCCATCCGCTGACCGCGATGACCGTAGCCACCAGCGGCCAGCTCAGCACCGTCCTGGCGACCCCGAGCGCCACCACGTACCCGCCCCACCACAGCACGCCGAACACCACGACCCGGATCACGTACTGCGCGACCCAGACCCAGCTGGCCAGCGAGTAGGCGCGCAGCAACGCCGGATCCCTCCGCCACCGCGTCTTCTGCCCCAGCAGCGTTCCGACGACGACACCGAGCAGCGGCCAGCGGATCAGGATGCTCGCCGCCCAGGTCAGTGCGCTGGCGATGTTGGCGAGCACTTGCAGCAGGAAGAAGTCCTGGGCCCGGCCGGTGTACAGCGCGATCAGCGCGGCGGCCACCACGGCCGTCAGGCTGACGACCACGGCGGCGACCCGCTGGCCGCGGACCAGCCGGACGACGCCGAGCAGCACGGCGACGGTGATCGCGGCCGCGGCGCCCCAGCCGATCGAGTTTCCGGACACCAGCCACCCCAGCACGAACGCGACGGGCGGAATGCTGGCGTCGAGGGCACCCCGGCGGCCACCGAGCACCGTCGCCAACGACTCCGGACGGACTGCGGCACTCACGCGTCCAGCCTGCCGCAAAAAGCCAAGGAAGGTAAGCCTTACTTTCCTTGCCGTGATGCGTCGAACGTCCGTGTGATCAATCCGGCAGCATGACGTGCGCCGGCGTTTGCCCTCGTCAGGGTCGTGCGGGGAGCTGGACAGGCTACTATGGCGATGTTCGTCCGGATTACTGGTAGTGGCGAAAGTCGCGTTCAATCCGGCATTCTCGTCTTGATCGGTGCACGCCCCGAAGGGGTCCCGTGGCGTGCTGCCTTGCCGTGAACGTCGTCGCGCAGTGACCCGCCGGGAAGGAGAAGGGAGACTCTGCATGCATCGGTTCACCAGCTTCATGGCCTTGGGCGACAGCTTCACCGAGGGTATGAACGATGAACTGCCTGACGGCACCTTCCGCGGCTGGGCCGACCGCGTCGCAGAGATGCTTGCCAAGGACAATCCCGGATTCTCCTACGCCAACCTCGCGATCCGCGGCAAGACGCTGCGCCAGATCATCGACGAACAGCTCCCGGTGGCGCTGGAGGCGCGCCCGGACCTGGTGACCGTGTGCGCAGGCGGCAACGACATCATCAAGCCGGGCTCGAACGTCGACCTCGTCGCCGAGATGTTCGACGGCATGATCCGGCAGCTGGTCGAGGCGGGCATCGATGTGCTCATGTTCACCGGTCCGGACCCCCGCCAGGTCTCGGTGGTCAACCGGCTGCGCGGCAAGGTGGCGCTGTACAACGCGCACCTGCACGCCATCGCGCAGAAGTACCGCACCCGCGTGGTCGACTTGTGGGCGATGGACGTGCTGCGGGACCCGCGTGCGTTCAGCGAGGACAGGCTGCACTTCAGCCCGGAGGCGCACCGCCGGATCGCGCTGCGGGTGGCCGAGGAGCTGGGCCTGCCGGTGGAGGAGGACTGGCGGGAGCCGTGGCCGAAGCCGGCCCGCCGCCGGGACTGGCTGCGCGCCCGCCGCGACGACCTGGTCTGGGCGCGCACGCACTTCTGGCCGTGGCTGGTGCGGCAGATCCGCGGCGTGTCCACCGGCGACGGCCTGCAGCCGAAGCGGCCGAAGCTGATGCCGCTCAAGCCGCCCGCCCAGCTCACCGGCGACAGCGAGATGGTGAACGCGGCAGGCTGACGCCGACGCCGCCGCGGGCCGGGACAGCACTCGGCCCGGCCCCGAGAGGACCATTTCAGCCCCGCCCTGCACGGCGGGGCTGACGCATGTCGGGACAAGGACGCGGCCTGCTCCTGCCGGTCGATCCGCGGCCGAATCACCCTCCGCGTGGTGCTCCGGTCCATTACCCTGAGCCTGCTGGGAACCAGGGCGGAGAGCCGGGCGTCCGATCGGATGTCGCGAGCGACGGACCCGAAGGGAACAGGGGACTCCATGACGGTCAAGGATCAGGGCTACGAGATCGACCCGGACAAGATGCGCCAGGCGATCAAGCTCGCCGAGGACATGCTGGAGGAGCTGGAGAACCGCAACGAGCAGATCGCCGAGATGCTCGACCTCCCCGCGGCCGCCGCAGACCAGGTGTCCACCCAGTACCACGCCGGCCAGAAGGTCGCCAATCGCAACTCGCAGCTGCTCACCAACCAGGCGTATCAGCAGGCGTTCTCCGCGCAGGTGGCATACCTCAACCAGCTGATCCCGCAGCTGCGCAACGCGTTGACCACCTACGAATCGATGGAGCAGGCCACCGCCGACTCCATGCGGGACCCGGGACGGCAGCTGTGACCGGCCGCCCGCTCCGGGGAGCTTAGGGGGATTCCATGGACTGGAAAGAAGTCGCCACCACCGTAGGCAACACCGCGCTCGCGATCAACCCGATCACCGCCCCGTTCTATCTGGGCTGGGCCATCTTCGGCAGCGACGACCTGACCGAGGTGCACAAGGCGCTGCCGATCTATCTCGCCGTCAAGGAGGGGACCCCCGAGCCCTTGTTCACCGCGTCGCGCCTGGCCGACGAGCATTCGCGCAAGCAGGACGAGTTCGCCGTGAACGCCGACAAGCTTCGCCTCCTGCTCGACGGCGCGTGGCGTGGCGAGGCCGCCGAGAAAGCGAACAAGAAGATCAAGAAGCTGGCCGAGGAAGCCCGCAAGACGAGCCAGTCGCTGCAGCAGAACGCGCAGAGCTTCCACAACCAGGGCAACAACTTCTCCGACTTGCGGAAGAACATGAAGCACATGGACGACCCTCCGCCGGAGGGTGCGGGTTTCCTGGACCGCCTTGCGCCGTGGGACACCGCGGCCGAGGAGGCGGTCGAGCGGAACCAGGAAGCGGCGCGGCACAATCTCGCCCTCTACGAGAAGTACGAGAAGACCACGAAGTCCAACGCCGAACAGCTGACCGACAAGTACGGCAACGCGGGCAACCCGGGGCAACAGAACAACCCGTACCAGTACGACCCGAACCAGCACGACGAGCAGCGCCGCCGCATGGAAGAAGAGGCGCGGCGCCGTCAGGAAGAGGCGCAACGGCAGGCCGACGAGGCCAGGCGTCGCATGGAGGAAGAGGCCCGCCGCCGTCAGGAGGAAGCCCGGCGGCAGGCCGAAGAAGCCCGCCGCCGCATGGAAGAAGAAGCGCGGCGCCAGCAGGAGGAAGCGCGCCGCCGCCAGGAAGAAGCCCAGCGGCAGGCCGAAGAAGCCCGCCGCCGCATGGAAGAAGAGGCACGGCGCCAGCAGGAGGAAGCGCGCCGCCGCCAGGAAGAAGCCCAGCGGCAGGCCGAAGAAGCCCGCCGCCGCATGGAAGAGGAAGCCCGCCGCCAGCGGGAGGCCGCCGAGGAGCAGGCGCGGCGTGCCCGCGAAGCACTGAGGACCAGCTCGTTCTCGCCGGGCGAGTTCAAGCCGGGTGAGTTCAAGCCGGGCAAGTTCGGCGGCACGTCGGCCTCCAGCTTCTCGCCGTCGGACTTCGCCGGTTCCGGTGTGGGCGGTGGCGCAGGCAGCCTGTCACCGGGGGCCTTCGGCGGCAGCGGGGCGGCGTCCGGGGCACCCACCGGCGACGGGCGTGCCAGTGGCGCGGTCGGATTCGGCTCGGGTGCGGCCGGTGGTGCCGCTGCGGCCGCGGCCGGTCGCGCGGCAGGCATGGGCGGCATGCGCGGCGGCATGCCGATGGGCATGATGGGCGGCGCGGGTGCCGCGGGCAACAGGGGCGAAGACAAACAGCACAAGCGCAAGTACATGGCGACCGAGGACCCGAACAAGTTGTTCGGAACCGACGAGAAGTCCGTCCCCCCGGTGATCGGTGACAAATGAGCATCATCAACGACATCGTCCAGCTGCCGCTGATCGGCGTGGACTGGCTGTGGAACTCGCTCGACCCCGGCCGGCCTCACCCGGCCCTTGGCCTGGGTGACATGTACGTCTCCGAGGACGATCGGCCCCGCATCGCCGGCGTCGTCGACGACGTGCTCGCCAAGCAGCAGCTCGGCTCGCTGGACGAGCCGGCGCCGGAGCTGGTGGAGACCCTGCGCCTGCTGGCCACGGCCACCGACGAGTACTACGCGTGGGTCAACGGCCTCACGGTCGGCTTCACGGGCGCGATCCTGGTGTCCGGCAACGGCAAGGAAGCGGTGCGGATGGTGCGCGACCAGCAAGCCATGGCGCTGGCGCCGGTGCCTGCGGAGAAGCTGCTCGACGAGTTCCTCGACTCGATCAGGCCGGCCGAGGGAGCGAAGATCCCCCAGCTGAGCGTGCCCAAGGCGGGCTTCTCCGTGGAGGAGGACACCGCGGTCGACGAAGTCGTGGACGACGAGTTCTCCATCTACGAGGGCGGCGACGACGACGTCGACCCGGCCGCCCGGCTGCGGGAGCTGATGCGCGCCAAGCGCGAGGCGATCTTCCAGGTCTACACCGCGAAGCGTTCCGGCGGCTCCGGCCGCAAGAAGGTGGGCCCGTACGCGGTGGTCGACATCGTGGACGAGGGGCGCGTGGTCACGTTCGTGGACGAGTCGGGCGCGGAGCCGACGATCAAGTGCCTGCCCGGCGGCCGCGACGATCTGGTCAAGGTGCTGAAGGAAGCGAACGCGGCGCTCGGCTGAGTCACAAGCCGGGAAGTCGTGCGTCGTGGGCAGGCGCGCCCTTGTCGCGCGTCCCGGACAGCCTGGCCAGCCCGCCGACGTCGAGAAACGCCTCGTCGGTCGAGATGCCTTCGACCACCGGGGTGATGTCGCGGAACACGTCGAAGGCCGCCTCGCCGGCGGACACGTAGGCCTGCATCCGGGGTGGCACCACCACCGCGCGGTGCGGTGTGGATGCCTGACCGGCCAGCACGATCCGTCGGTACGGGCTAGGCCGGGAATGTCCGCGCCGCGGGCCGGCGCCCGAGACCCGGCGTACCCGCACGCACTGGCACCCTCCCACGACACGACACACCGCGACCAGCCAGGCCAGGCCCAGGCAGGCACGCCCCAGACCAGCACCCAAGACCCGACGTGCCCGCACGCACTGGCACCCTCCCACGACACGACACACCGCGACCAGCCAGGCCAGGTCCACGTAGGCGCTCGTGTGGTGTGATCACCGGGCAGGCGCCGAGTGGGCGCGTGCCTGAGACAGGCCGTGCCTGATCGTCCGATCCGGGCAACTCCGAGTCGTCCTGGTATGTCGCGGCCGGGAGGACCGGCGTGTGCCTCCGCCGCATCGAGGGTGGCCCGTGCACGCGCCCAGCCCCACGACAACCCCGGACACCCGTTGAGCGTGACTGCCCGGCCCCGCGCCGACACCTCCTGATGTTCGGCCGTGCGGTCGTCATGTCATGACTGCTTCGAACTCGCGGATCATGGCCACGGAGCCGACGCCACGGTCGTCGTGCGCGTCACCCGGGACAACCTGCACACATGGGAAAGCGGCCGGCACATCCCCTACGTGCCGGCCGCTTTCGGACCCCCGGTCGTCGCCTGTATCCCTCCGTGCACGGTGGTTGGCCCCCAGGCCACACCGTGCCACGGCGTCCTGACCCCCTCCGTGCTCTGCAGGACCGCCGTGTGCGACGTCCGTTCACTCATTAAGAGTCGCGAGGGGGGCCAAAGGTTCCCTCGCCACCCGAACTTTTTTCCCGCGGTGGGCGAAAGCCCCCGCTCAGGGGCAGAAAGAAGGTCCGCTCAGTCCTCTTCGACGATGAGCGGGTAGACACCGTTCTCGTCGTGCACCTCACGGCCGGTCACCGGCGGGTTGAACACGCACACGGTGCGCATCTCGGTCTTCGGCCGCAGTTCGTGCTTGTCGTGGTCGTTGAGCAGGTACAGCGAGCCCGGCCGCAGCTGATGGGTCTCGCCGGTGCCCAGGTCGGTCAGCTCCCCTTCACCGGAGACGACGAACACCGCTTCGATGTGGTTGGCGTACCAGAATCGGTTCACCGTGCCCGCCTTGAGCACGGTCTCGTGCACCGAGAACCCCGCCTTGTCCCTGGCCAGCACGATGCGCTTGCTGCGCCAGTTCTCCGTCTCCACGTCGGCGTCGGTGCCGGTGATCTCGTCGAGGTGGCGGACGATCACGCCTCTGCTCCGTTTCTCTTCGGTTCCTTCTTCAACTGCTCGGGCCGGATTCCCCTCCAGCGCCGTCCGCGGTCAGGCGGTCAGCTCATCACCGCGTCCACCGAGGCACGCAGGATGTCCAACCCCTGCTCGACCTCGGCTTCGGTGACGGTCAGCGGCGGCAGCAGCTTGACGACCTCGCCCTCCGGGCCGGAGGTCTCCATCAACATGCCGCGCTGGAACGCTTCCCGGCACACCGCGCCGGCCAGCTCGCCGCCACGCTCCCCTTCGCCCATCTCGATGCCGCGGGCCAGTCCCTTGCCCTTGGCGACCAGCCCGGCGCCGGGGTAGGACTCGGCGATCTCGCTGAGTGCGTTGCCGATCCGCTCCCCCTTGGCCTTGGTGGACTTCTCCAACGTGTCGTCCCGCCAGAACAGGTTCAGCGCCTCGGCGGCCGTGACGAAGGCCGGGCTGATCCCGCGGAAGGTCCCGTTGTGCTCACCGGGCGCCCACACGTCCAGGTCGGGGCGGATCAGGGTGAGGGCCATCGGCAGCCCGTATCCGCTGATCGACTTGGACAGGCACACGATGTCCGGGGTGATGCCGGCGTCTTCGAAGCTGAAGAACGGCCCAGTGCGGCCGCAGCCCATCTGCACGTCGTCGACGATCAGCAGGATCTCGTGCCTGCGGCACAGGTCGGACAGCGCGCGCAGCCACTCGGCCCGCGCCGGGTTGATGCCGCCCTCCCCCTGCACCGTCTCGACGATGATCGCGGCGGGCTCGTTCAGCCCGCTGCCGGAGTCCTCCAGCAGCCGCTCCAGGTACAGAAAGTCCGGAATCTCGCCGTCGAAGTAGTTGTCGTACGGCATGGGGGTCGCGTGCACCAGGGGAACCCCGGCGCCGCCCCGCTTCATCGAGTTCCCGGTCACCGACAACGCGCCGAGCGTCATGCCGTGGAAGGCGTTGGTGAAGTTGATGACCGACTCCCGTCCGGTCACCTTGCGGGCCAGCTTGAGCGCGGCTTCCACCGCGTTGGCGCCACCGGGACCGGGGAAGATCACCTTGTACTCCAGCTCCCTGGGGCGCAGCACGATCTCGTCGAACGCCTCCAGGAAGCGGCGTTTCGCCGCGGTGTACATGTCCAGCGAGTGCGTGACGCGGTCGGAGGAGATGTAGTCGAGCAGGACCCGCTTGAGGTCCGGGTGGTTGTGCCCGTAGTTGAGCGCACCTGCCCCGGCGAAGAAGTCCAGATACGGTGTGCCGCTCTCGTCGTACAACCAGCTGCCCGTGGCCTTGTCGAACACCACCGGCCAGCTACGGCTGTAGCTGCGTACCCGGGATTCGAGTGCTTCGAAAATACTCACCTTCGCTCCGTTCGCGATTCGGGTTCGTCGTGCATGAATAGCCGGAATCAGCGCCGGATACGCAGGGGTCCGATCCGGTACAGGTCCTCGGGCTCGTGCTCGTCCGGGAAATCCTCCGCGGCGAACAGCGGGCTTCTGCCGACCTGCGCGTCCCAGCGCCTGGCGAATGCGGCGAACAGCGCAATGGAGGCCTCGTTGTCCGGCGTGATCGTGGTCTCCAGGTAGCGGACCCCGTCCGCGACCAACGGCGTGACCAACCGGTCGAGCAGCCTGCCCGCCACGCCACGGCCGCGCGCCCTCGCGTCCACCGCGACCTGCCAGACGACCACGGTGTCCTTGGCGCGCTGCTTGCGGTATCCGATGACGAATCCGACCGGCTCCCCGTCGAGGCGCGCGATCACCGACGTGTCGGCGAAATCGTGCGCCCACAACAGGTACGCGTAGGAGGAATTGAGGTCGAGCTTGCCGGAATCGCGGGCCATCCGCCACAGCGCCGCCCCGTCGGACTTCCGGACATTGTCGATGACTAATTCGCCGGCGGCGGCATGGCCACCGTCGGCGGAGGTGGTGCTGTTCCCCGACATAAGGGTTCCCAACGTAACCAGATCTTCCCGGTGAGTCCAGGGCTACTGACCGTAATCACCCGCCTCACCTGCGCAGACGATCCGCAGGTTGGTGAACGACTGTGACCATCCCAACCTTTCGCACCCGGCGGCCCACCGAGAGCGGCCGGTCAGGAACCGGGCTCGTCGAGGCCGATCCGGCGACGCAGGAGCGCCACGACGGCGTCGGCCGACTCGACCGGCAGCACCCAGTCGTGCCCGTAGACGCGGAGCCCGACGGCGGGCCCGGAGACTTCGTCGATCTCACCGCGGATGGCCCTGGGCAGGTTGGCGGGCGCCGTTCCGCTGATCGAGGCGTCCCACACCCAACTCACCGCCGACAACGGGTACTTGGTGGCGCGAGAACTGTCGAGGTCGAGCAGCTCGAGCAGGAACGAAGCGTCCTTGCGCACTTCGAGCGACGTGGTGCCGACCGTCAGCGCCACCCGGCGCATGCCCCGCACCGGGATCGCCCACTCGTAAGCGCTGTCGGCCATGTCCGGCACGAGCGGCATGGTCAGCCTGCGGGCGGCGCGTGCCGCCAAGGCGGGAACGCCGACCACGATGAAAGGCACCGGCACCACCGCGGCAAGCACCAGCGGCAAACTCCGCTCCGCACCGACGCTGCTGACCAGTACCGAGATCACCAGCGCCAGCGTGGTGGCCACCACCACGACGCGGGCGAAGACCGGCCACCGGCCGGGCCGCCGGCGAAGGACGATCCACAGCAGCACGCCCAGCGCCGCGACCACCCAGCCGGCGTAGGCGGCCCGGGCACCGCCCAACGGCCGATCGACCAGCAACGCATCGACGACAAGGCAGTAGGCACTCACCACCACCGGGACGCCGACGAATGCGAACCCGAGAAGTGCGTGCGCACGGACTTCACGCTCGCGGACGACCTGCGCGGTCACGTGCCACCCCCAAACGAAAAGCGCCGCGTCGCCGATGGTCCGACGATACGGCGCTGGAGGCGTCGAGGAGGAAGCTTTGCGTGATCCCGGCGGATCTCAGTCGCAGAACGGGCACGTCGGCGCGTGGCTTCCGGCCACCGCGGCGGCGCTGAGCATCCGCAGCTTCCCGCACGCGTCACAACGCGCGTAGATCACCTCGCCGGTACTGGTGTTGTGTCGGGAAACGACGGTGTAGCCGGTCCTGGTCTCGGTCGTGCCGGAAGGCAAGGTCGCGGTGCTCATACCTCCATTCTGGAGCCGTCCACTGTTGAAGTCCATTGCATGTTTCTTTGCAATACTGTCTAATCTCTCTTCATGATTGACCTTCGTCGGCTGCAGGTCCTGCGGGCCGTGCACCAGCACGGCACGGTCACCGCCGCGGCGGCCGCGCTCCATCTGACCCCCTCGGCGGTGTCGCACCAGATCCGCGAGCTGTCCCGGGAGCTCGAGGTCCCCCTGCTCGAGCCGCAAGGGCGCGGAGTGCGGCTCACCCCGGCCGCGCTGGTGCTGGTCGAGCACGCCGACGAACTGCTGGCGCGCTGGGAGGAAGCCAGGGCGGCACTGCAGGCGTATCGCGCGGGTGCGGCCGGGATCCTGCGGCTGAGCGGCTTTCCCACCGCGATGGCGCTGCTCGCCCCGGCGGCCGTGCTGCTGCAGGAGCGCAACCCTGGGCTGCGGGTGACCGTGCGCGAGTGCGAGTCCGAGGAAGGCTTCAAGCTGCTGCTGGCCGACGAGACGGATCTGCTGCTGTTGACCCCGACCGACAACGGCCCGGCGCCGGACGACCCGCGCTTCGACCAGCAGCCGATGATGTCCGAGCCGTTGGATCTGCTCGTGCCTGCCGATCACCCGCTGACCGGGAAGAAGAGGCTCGCGCTGGCCGACGCCGGATGCGAACCGTGGATCCTGCCGGTGCCCGGCACGTGCGATCACCACGACCGGGCCATGGTCGCCTGCGCGGTCGCTGGGTTCACGCCGCACGTGGCGCACTTCGCCACCGACTGGAGCGCGGTGGCGGCACTGGTGGCCCACGGGCTCGGCATCTCGCTGATTCCCCGGCTCGCCGAACTCCCCGCGAGCTTCCAACTGCGGCGCCTGCCGCTGACCGTCGAGCCGCTGCCGACCAGGCAGATCATGACGTGCGTGCGGCGCGGCAGCAGGAACAGCCCGCAGATTCAGCAGGCGCTGCAGGCCCTGCGCGAAGTCGTCGAAAAACGCGGGACGCTGGCCGCGGCCAGCTAGGTACTTGCCACGGCGCAGGCACACGCCTGCACCACGGGAGGCTCGCTTTCGTAGCGCGCCGGAGCGTAGGCCGGTCAGCGCGCGCTGTGCTCGGCGGTCGCGACCATAGCGCGCTCCACCGTGTGCTCGATGTACTGCACGTACCGCGCCCACAGCGCCGGCGGCAGCTCGTGACCCAGGCCGTTGATGACGTGCAGCTCCGCGCCGGAGATGGCTCGCGCGGTGGCCAGGCCGCCACTCACGTCGATCACGTGGTCGTCGGTGCCGTGGATGACGGTGGTGGGCAGGCGGAGCGTACGCAGCCGCGACGTCCGGTCGGTCGCGGCGAGGATCGCGGCGAACTGCCGTGCCCGGCCCGCCGGGTTCAGCCCCCGCTCGTACGTCTCCACCGCGCGGCGGCGCACCCGCTCTTCGTCCACCGGGTAGCACGGGGAGGGCAGCCTGTGGGCCACCCGCACCTGATGCTCGATGAATCCCTCACGGGTCTGCGGCGCCGGCTTGAGCAGCGTGCGCCACCCCGTCAGGGACGGGCGACCGACCAGCCTGCTGCCGGTGTTCGACATGATCGAGGTGAGCGACCGCACCCGGGAGCGGTAGTCGAGCGCCATCAGCTGGGCGATCATCCCACCCATCGAGGCCCCGACCAGGTGTGCCTGCGAGATGCCGAGGTGGTCGAGCAGGCCGACGGTGTCCTTGGCCATGTCCTCCAGCCGGTACGGGGACTGCCGCAGCAGCAGGGCGCGCAGCAGGTCGGCCGGTTCGTCCAGCCAGGTCGAGCGGCCGCTGTCCCGGTTGTCGAACCGCACCACGTAGAAGCCGCGGTCGGCGAGCATGTCGCAGAACTCGGCGTCCCACCACGTCATGGGAGAGCCGAGCCCGATGATCAGCAGCAGCGGCTCGTCACTCGGGTCACCGAAGGTCTCGTAACAGAGGTCGATTCCGTTGTTGACACCGCGCGCGAATTGCTCTGCCATGCCACCTCCCGAAACATCCCGGCGACCCGACCGGTCGGTTTCCCTACCACGGAGGATACGGTCATGCGGGTTCGCCCGGCACGCGTCGCACGGAGTATTCCCGATCACGGCCGGTACGACGACGGCAAGCGAGGTTACGTCGGACGGGTGCCGCACCGGCCGACCTCGGCCGCATGCGGGACCCGGCCTAGACAGGTTCGCTGCCGACGTGCCGACCCCGACGCCGGGAGAACATCGCCATGTGACCTTCCCGTCCCAGCGCTCCGCCGCACACCGGCTACCGACACCATCTGCCCCGCCGAGGCCCGGCAGGCACATACGACGCCCGAGTAGACGCCCCGGATGACCGGGACCGACCGACTCGCACACCGGCCGGGGTGCGAGCCACCGACGGCCCGGCGACATCCGCAGCCGCCACCAGCCAGCCCACCCAAACCCACCGGCACACACACCAGCCACCAACCGACGCACAACGCCCCGGCAGGCAGCCACGTCAACCAACCCAGCTCACCCGCAGCCCGGGCGGCCAACCGAGCTCGCCCCGCAGCCTGGACGGCCGTCCTCCGCTCGCTGCCGAGCGACCGGTGCCGGGCCCGCCGTCGGCGAGCCCGGCGCCCGGGGCGTCAGCTCTGCGTTCCGACCACCGGCAGGTGGACCTTCATGTTCTTCAGCACCATGGCGCCCGGCACCCGGCTGCCGTGCCCGAACGACATGTCGGAGATCGGCGTGACCAGCAGGTACAGCGTCTGGCCCGCGGGCACGTCGATGGCCACCGACGGCAGCTCGATGTCCCGCCGCGGCTTGTCCACCACCAGGCCCGGCTCCCGCAGCGGCAGCATGTTGTTCTGCACGATCTTGGCGTTCAGCGGGCTGCTGCCCACCGCCAGCGCCAGGAACATCCTGCCGTCCAGCGCCAGCGAGGTGACCTTGGCGTCCAGCGTCGGCGTCCCGGCCACGGTGATCGGGCCCGAGGTGATCGGCACGGCCACCGGCAGGCCGACACCCACCAGGTTCGCGGTCTTGCCCAGCTCGATCGTCGTGTTCGCCTCCGTGCTGGTCACCGTCTGGCACCGGCCGCCCGCGGTGGCCAGGTGGTACTGGCCGAGCCCGGGGATGCTGACGTCCTCACCCAGCAGCTCACGCTTGAAGAACGCCAACCGCAGCTGGTTGAACGACCCACCGAGTTCCTGCGAGCACGGGTCGGACTCGGTCAGCCCGCCCGCCAGTGCCTTCAACGCGTCGTTCGTCCCCGGCGGCACGACACTCGGCAGCGTGTGGCCACCGTTGTAGCCGATCAGCAGGCTGCGCTCCCGCGCCTGCGGGGTCAGCAGCTTGTCGTAGGTCTTCAGCGCCTGATCCAGTGGGAACAGGTTGTCGGTGATCCCTTGCCGGATGAGCACCGGAACGTCCAGCTTGCGGCCCTGGGCGACATGCCAGGCCGGGCCGTTGCGCTCGAGGAACTTCTCCAGCGACACCGGGATGTTGCCCGTCACCAGCGCCTCGAGCAGCGCCGTCGTCACCGTCGTGGTGTGCGCGTCCGACGGCAGGCCGGCCAGGTAGAGCAGCAACGCCCACTCCGTCCTAGCAACGCCTTGCGGTGCGAGGCTTTCGCTCAGGCTGTACCAGGTGATCTCCGGCGCGAGCGCGTCGAACCGGGTGGTGCCGGTCTTCATCACCTCGCTGAGCGCTCCGACGTACTGGTAGCCGCCGCCGTACGAGCCGCCGATGGCACCCAGCACCGGGTCACCGGGTGCGTCCTTGGCCACCCACGGCTGCTCGGCGACGAAGTCGATCAGCCGTTGCACGTCCTCCCCCTCGACGTCCGGACGCATCAGGTGGGCCTTGCCGCCGCTGTCGCCGAAGCCGCGCTGGTCGAAGCTGAGCACCCCGAACCCGGCGTCGATCAGCCCGCCGAACGACGCCGACGGGTCGGTCTTCCTGCTGCCGCCCCAGCCGTGGCCTTCCAGGATCATCGGCACCGGGTTGTCCGCGCTGGCACCCGGCGGCTTGTAGAGCGTGTAGCAGATCGAGACCGGTTTGCTCGTGCCTGGATCCGGAACGCTTTCGATGCAGCCTTCGGTCACCTCGGTTTCCGCCGACGCCGCGGGTGCGGCCACCACCCCCAGTGACATCCCGGCCAGTACGGCCAGCACCGCGGACCCGACTCTGCGCACGCTCCCCATGAAGCCACCTCGCTCCGTGTCGATCGAGTACGCGAGAGTAACGATCACAAGGACGGTGAGGATGCGCGGAAGTGCACGACGGCGAGGACGGCTGGGGCAGACTCTCGCCGCCCGAGCGTGATCGGCGCCACACAGGACCCGTTGTCGACCCACACTGACAGGCACCCCTGCACTTCAAGGAGTCGACATGCGAGTACGAACGAAGGTGTTCGGCGCGCTCGCCGGAGTGGCCGCCGGGATCGCGGCGACCACGGTCGCGGTCCTGCCCGCGGCGTCCGCGCAGAACGCCGCACCGGACAAGCTGCCGATCACCGTCACCAACAACAGCGGCCGATCCGAGCCGGTCCACCTCTACGTCACGGGCGTCCGGGACGGCAGGCTCGGTTACGTCAATCAAGCCGGTGACTTCTCGGCATGGCCACCGGGATCGATCCCGCCGTCGCCCGCACCGGACGTGTCCATCCCGGGGCCTGCCGCGGGCCAGTCGACGACCCTGTACGTCCCGAAGAACATCTCCGGCCGGATCTACATGTCGTTCGGCGAGAAGATCCGGTTCTTCCTGACCCCGGACGGCCTGGTGCAGCCTGCGCCGTGGAACCCGAGCGATCCCAACCACGACATCCTGTTCGACTTCACCGAGTTCACCTACAACGACGCGGGCCTGTGGCTGAACAGCACGCAGGTCGACATGTTCGCCGTGCCGCACTCCGTCTCGGTCACCGGCGCCAACGGTCAGACCATCACCCGCGGTGAGCTCAAACCCGGTGGCCGTACCGCGGTGATCAACGGCCTGCGCAGCACACCCGGCTGGGAGAACACCGTGGTGACCCGCGGCGACGGGACGATGCTGCGGGCACTGGCGCCGGGCAAGGCGGCCGAGGTGGGCAGGCTCGACCCCGGCTACCTGCAGCCGTACATCGATCAGGCGTGGAACACCTACACCGGCAGGGACCTGACGGTGGTGCCGTTCGGCGATCGGCCGGACGTCCGGTTCACCGGCCGCACCTACGGATCGACCATGGTGTTCACCGACACCAGTGGCGCGCAGGTCGCCACGTTCGAGAAGCCGACCTCGAGCGACGTGTGGGGCTGCCACGGCAGGCTGCACGCGCCGAACGATCAGGTGATCGGGCCGATCGCCCGCACCCTGTGCGCGGCGCTGCACCGCGGCACGCTGCACTCGATCGACGTGCAGCCGGGCGGCAACCCGGCGACCGACTTCTACCGGGTGGAGCGCACCAACCACTACTCGCGGCTGATCCACGAGAACATGGTCGACGGGCGGGCGTACGGCTTCCCGTTCGACGACGTGATGGCGCAGGAGTCGCTGGTGCACGACGGCAACCCGCAGTCGGCCGCCATCACGCTCACGCCGTTCAGCTGATTCCTTCCCTTCACCAGCCCGCGGGGCCGCGTGCCCCGCGGGCTGTCGTATTCCGGTACCGTGCCGCGGCACGGAGTAGTCGATCTTCCGGCGCGGCCGGGGCGGAAGCGGAAAGAACGCCTTGCGCCTAAGTGCACCGTGACGGGAAGACCGGGCAGATCTTCACCGGCCGGCGTTGCGTGACGGACCGCACAGCGAGTGCAGTCGACACCCACAGACTGTGCGCTCTTCCGCCCAAGGAGTCGACATGCGAGTTCGAACGAAAGTGTTCGGCGCGCTCGCTGCGATAGCTGCCACCGCGGCCGCTGTCCTGCCGACGGCGACCGCGCAAAGCGCCGCACCGGACAAGCTGCCCCTGACCGTCGTCAACAACAGCGGTCGTCCGGAGCAGGTGCACCTCTACGTGGTGGGCCAGCAGAACGGCCAGCAAGGTTACGTCACCCAGGCGGGCGACTTCGTCCCGTGGCAGGGCGGCGCGGTCCCGCCGGTCCCCGCCCCCGACATCTCCATTCCCGGCCCCGCGCTCGGCCAGTCCACGACCCTCCAGCTGCCCAAGCACGTCTCCGGCCGGATCTACATGTCCTTCGGGGACAAGCTGCCGTTCAGCCTGACTCCCGACGGCCTGGTGCACCCCGCGCCGTGGGCGCCCGGCGACCCGAGCCACGACATCCTGTTCGACTTCGCCGAGTTCAACTACGACGACAGCGGCATCTGGATGAACACCACCCAGGTGGACATGTTCGCGGTGCCGCATTCGGTGTCGGTGACCGCGCCGGACGGGCAGACCATCACGCGCGGTGAACTCAAGCCGGGCGGGCGGAACGCGGTCATCGAGGCCGTGCGCAACACGCCCGGATTCGAGAACACCGTCGTGACCCGCGCCGACGGCACGGTGGTGCGGGTGCTGTCCCCGATCAAGGCCACCGAGCACGGGCTGATGGACCCGAACTACCTGCAGCCGTACATCGACCAGGTGTGGAACACCTACATCGACCGTGACCTGGTGGTGAAGCCGTTCGCCGACCAGCCCGACGTGGCGTTCTACGGCCGCAGCGACGGCGCGACGATGACGTTCCGCGACGCCAACGGCCAGCCGGTGGCGACGTTCGAGAAGCCGACCTCGGCCGATGTGTGGGGCTGCCACGGCAGGCTGTTCGCCCCGAACGACGCGGTCATCGGTCCGATCGCCCGCACGCTGTGCGCGTCCCTGCAGCGCGGCACCCTGCACACGACCGAGGTGCAGCAGTACGGCGCGCAGCAACCGGACACCTTCTACCACGTCGAGCGGACCAACCACTACTCGCGGATGGTCCACGAGAACATGGCCGACGGGCGGGCGTACGGCTTCCCGTTCGACGATGTGATGGCGCAGGACACCCTGGTCCACCACCCCACCCCGCAAAGCGCCGCGATCACCTTGACGCCGTTCGAGTGATCGCGGTTGGTGTCCTCGCAAACCGGTGACGGGGCGGCTGCGGCACGCGGCCGCCCCGTCGCTTCTGCGGTGGGACAAGATGCCGAGCGGCCGTGCGCTCACAAGGTGCGGTCGAGGGGTGGTGTGTGCGTGGGCGAGAAGGCGGGGATGAGCTGTCCGGCGAGCGGGAAGTGGCCGTGCGCCTAGGAGCCAGCCTTGCATCGGTCAAGCTCGTGGTGCACGTGCCGTGTGCGCGGCATGCACGGCAGCGACTCTTCCGACCGCGGGTTCGCCGGGCACGCCCAAGCATCGAGCACCGGCGACTCACCGTCGGAAACCTCGGCGCACGCCCAGCGGCAACCGTCGACCGGCCCACCGCCCACCTCGACACACCCCCAACCGCAACCACCGACCGGCGGTTCGAACACCATCGTCGGCTCGGACAACGACCACATCGCGACCCTGTCGTCCGCTGTCGTATCCGCTGTCGGCACGCACGACGGCTGCTCCCACCGTGGCCGCAAGTCGCGCGCACAGGAATCGATGAACGACGTCGCCGCCGGGCCGGGTACGGCGGCATCTTCCGGCTCCGACCTCCACACGGTGGGCAGGCACCAGCCGACGGCCACGTTCCGTCGCATCTACCTCGGTGTCGGCGCGCACGGTGAAGGACCGGTTACAACACGGACAGTGGCGTGGTGGCGGTGGGCCGGTCAGGTACGGTGACCTAGCTGACATCGGCTCGTCCAGAGTCGCAAGGGGTGGAGTGGTGTGGTACGGGCTAGGCGTTGATCTTGGGACGTCGTTCTGCGCCGCCGCCGTGGCGAGCCCGAGCGGCGTGCGCACGGTGTATCTCCCGCCGGACGTCGTCACGCCCTCGATCGCCTACCTGACCGCCGAATCGAAGCTGGTCACCGGCGCCGCAGCGCTGGACGGCACGGATCCGAAGCGCAGGGCCACCGAGTTCAAACGCCGGCTCGGTGAGCCGAGCCCGATCATCCTGGGCGGGCAGCCGTACTCGGCGGCCGCGCTGATGGCCGCCCAGCTGCGCGACATCCTGGCCGAGGTCGAGCGGATTCACGGCGGCCCGCCCGCCACCGTGGTGCTGACCCATCCGGCGATCTGGGGCCCGTACCGACGGGAGCAGTTCACCGAGGTGCCCCGGCTGGCCGGGATTACCAACTACCGGCTGATCACCGAACCGGAAGCCGCGGCCACCCACTACTGCCGGGAACGCCAGCTCTCCGACGGCGACGTCATCGCGGTCTACGACCTGGGCGGCGGCACGTTCGACACCACGATCCTGCGGGTCAAAGACGGCGGCGCGGAGATCCTCGGCACCCCGGAAGGCATCGAGCACATGGGTGGTGTCGATTTCGACGAGACGCTGCTCGCCGAGGTCGACAAGCGCGTGGACGGCGCCATCTCCCGGCTCGACCGCACCGACGACGAACAGGCCGGGCTGCACGAGAAGATCCGCGCGCTGGTCGTCAAGGCCAAGGAGGACCTGTCCATCGAACCGGACGTGACGGTGTCCGTGCCGTTGCCGGACGGTGCGCGCGAGGTGTCGATCTCCCGGCTCGAGTTCAACGAGCTGATCAAGCCCAGCATCGCGCTGACCGTCGAAGCGGTGCACCGGGCCGCGGCCTCCGCCGAGCTCAAGCCGGAGCAGCTCGACGCCATCGTGCTGGCAGGCGGCTCGTCCCGCATTCCGCTTGTCGCGCAGCAACTTGCCCAGGAGTTCGGCAAGCCGGTGCGCACCGCGATGCACCCCAAGCACACGGTCGCGCTGGGCGCCGCCCACCTGGCGCAGCGCCACCAGCCGAGCGAGGTCATCCGCCCGGCCGCCAGCCGGGTACTCGCCGCGCCCGCCGCTCCCCCGGCTCCGGGCGCAGCTGGCCAGGCCACGCCGGTACCGCCGCCCTCACCGACGGCCACTGCGGAAACGACCCCACCCGCTGCCGCCGACGCCGGCTCTCGCGTGCCGTGGCTGGCGGTCACCGTGAGCGCGTGCATCGCCGTGGTCGTCGCCGTCCTGCTCACCATCGCGCTGCTGCCGTCCCCACCACCACCTGCCCAGCAGGCCCACCCGGAGGACGACAGCCACCGGGCGGACCTGTTCACCGACGGCTCCATCCGGCCCCCGTGGCGTGGGTACCTCGGCTCGGTGGCGAACTACTGGGCAGGGGTGCCGATCGGGTCGAAGGGCAACAGCACCGACACGGTCGCCGCGAGCATCGACGGGCTCGGCAGGCTCAACGTGACCTGGACCGGCAAAGGCCAGGTCTACCTGCAAAGCGGCGAGCCACAGCCGATGGACGACTTCTTCGCCCACTCCGACGCGGCCATGGTGTTCGACGTGCTGGTGCGCACCCCGCCCACGGACGAGACGACTCTGCAGGTGCAGTGCGAGCACCCGTGCTTTGCAGGCGTCCCCGTCTCCGACCTGTTCAAGCGCCTGCCGGTGAATCAGACCGTGACGGTCGCGGTGCCGCTGCGCTGTTTCGCCGAGAACGCGGGCACGCTGTGGCGTCCGGAAGCCATCGACACACCGTGGCTAGTGCTGTCCGAAGGCACGTTCGCCGCGTCGTTCTCCAACATCTACTGGTCCACCGACGTCGCGGAGGTGGAACCGGTGCCGTGCGATCAGCTCAGCTGACCCCACGCGACCGCATCAACCCGAACACCGGCCCGACACCGACATCGGCGCCGACACGACGCCCGTCACCGGAACCGAGCCGATCCCCCAACCAGCACAACTGACCCACGCGACCGCACCACACCCGACACCGGCCCGACCACCGACACCAACACGACGCGACACCCGTCATTGGAACCGAGCCAATCCCCAACCAGTACACGACCGCATCAACCCGAGGGTCGTGGTCCGAACACCGACACAGCAACACCGACGCGACAGCGTCGACCCGACGTCGGACCGATGCCCCGCGACCAGCTCAGCCGAGCTCGGCCAGCGGCCGCGTCGAACCGGGCGCAGGCCCGAGCACCGGCTCGAGCGCCGACAGGACCGGGCTGCCCGTGACGATCAGCGCGCTGCGCCTCCGCGGCTGAGCAGCCTTTGGGCGCGCAGCACGACCGGCCGGTCGATCATCTGCCCGTCCACCACACTCACCCCGCCGTTGGCGGCGGCCACCACCCGCCGAGCCCAGTCGAGCTCGGCATCCGACGGCCGCAGCGCGGCATGCACGTGCTCGATCTGCCGCGGATGGATGCACAGCTTCCCGGTGAAGCCGAGCTCCACCGCGTGCACGGTGTCCGCGCGCAGCAGCCCAACCTCGTCCAGCGACGTGGTCACCCCGTCCAACGGCGGCGCGCACCCGGCCGCGGCCGCCGCCAGCACCAACGCCGACCTGGCGTGCAGCAGCGCGTAGTACGAACCCGGATCGACCCCCAGTTCCGCGGCCAGGTCGACGCTGCCGAAAGCCGCGCGGATCACCCCGGGAGCGGCGCAGATCTCGCGCGCGTTGGTGATCCCCGCGGCCGTCTCCACCAGCGGAATCAGCTCGCCCGGCGGCAAGTCCGCTGCCCGCTCGGCCTTGGGCACCATCAGCGCCGTGGCCAGGTCGCGGACCGCCGCGACGTCGTCGTCGTGCCACGGCGTCCCGGCCGCGTTGATCCGCACGACCGCGCGGTTGCCGTCGGCCAGCCAGCGGGCCACATGCTCCCGCGCGGCCGCCTTACGTTCCGGCGCGACGGCGTCCTCCAGGTCGAGCACCACGGCGTCGGCGCCGCTGGCGGCCGCCTTGCCGAACCGGTCCGGGCGATCACCGGGGACGAACAGCAGGGTGCGGGCGCCTGCCAGGTCGGTCATGCCATCACCACCGTGAAGCGCCAGTCCAGCACGGGCTCGGCGGCGCTCGTGACCACCCGCAGGTCGACCAGCCCACCGCCGTCGGGCAACGCGTGCACTCCGGTGACCTCCAGCTCGCTGGTCAACGAGTCGTTCTCGTGCACCGGTGCCAGGTGGTCACAGCCCTCCCACGCGGTGACCGTGACGATGTTCGGCAGCGCGCGGCTGACGTGGCTGAGCGCCAGACCGATGGTGTGGCCACCGTACACCAGCCGCCTACCGCCTGCGGCCTCCGCGTCGTGGTGGGCACGGGCGATGTTCAGCGTCAACCGGGCCAGCTCGGGCGCGCTGGAGACGACGTCCGCCCCCTCCACCCGCCACTTCCGGCCGACGGCCATGTCGGCGAAGTGCTCGCCGGGCACCCGGTCCCGGAACTCGGCCAGCCGCCACCCGTCCACCGGCGGGGCTGGCCGCGGGACGTTGCCCAGGTCGGAGAAGTCGTCGCGATGCCCGGTCTCCCGCTCGGGGTCGCGCAGCGGCAGCATCGCGCACCGCCAGAAGTCCAGCACCGGTCGATCGTGCTGATCCACCGTGGTGATGCGCAGCGCAGCCATGCCGGTCGGCTTTCGCCCCGGCCGCCGGCTGTTCTCCCGCAAGCCGACCACTTCGGTGACCGTGCGCAGCGTGTCCCCGATCACGGGATACCGCCGGAACGCCAGCCCCCGGTAGAACAGGTTGGCCCGCACGTGATGCGTCACCAGGGTCGACTGCCCGATCGCGACGTCCCACACCAGCGCCGGGTGCGCCAGCGGCGCACCGTTACCGGTCACGTCCGCGCACAGCGCATGGTCCAGCGGCAGGCGCAGCCGGTCGCCCACGATCGCCTGGTGAACCGCCGCATGACCTTCGGTGAGCGTCACTCCTGGCGCGCCGGTGAACTTCTGACCGACGGTGAGCTCGTCGAACCACGGCCCTTCTGCTTTATCCGGCCATTTCATGCCGACAACCCTAGAACAGGCTTGACACCAGAGGCAATGCCACGAGATATTGGCCGTACATTTCACTCCACTCGCGTCACGAGCAACGTGCTGCGGCACCACAGGGAGCGCCGATGACGACAACCGCCGAGCAGCTGGCGGCGTGGGCGAGCGGGTATCGGCCCACCGCAACGGATCGGGACCTGGCCCGCCGGGCCCTGCACGACACGGTGGCGGTGACGCTCGCCGCTGTCGATTCCCGGATGACCGACCTCACCAGCGACTTGCCCGCGGCGGCGCGCTGGGCCGCCGTCGGGCACGTGCTCGACTTCGACGATCTGCACCTTGCGTCGACGGCGCACATCAGCGTCGTGTGCGTGCCCGCAACGCTTGCCGTCGGCGGCGACGAACGGGCCTACCTCGCCGGGGCCGGGGTCATGGCCCGCCTCGGCACCGCGCTGGGCTGGCAGCACTACGCCGCCGGGTGGCATGTCACGTGCACCGCAGGCGCACCGGCTGCCGCGGTCGCGGCAGGCGTCGCGTTGGGACTGTCGGAGGAGCAACTCGCGCACGCCATCGCGCTGGCCGTACCGCAAGCCGGGGGCGTGCAAGCCGCGTTCGGCTCGGACGGCAAGGCATTGCAGGTCGGCCTGGCCGCGGATGCGGGCGTGCGCGCGGCGAAACTCGCCGCCGCCGGAGCCACCGCCGATCCGGCTGCGCTGGACCAGTGGCTTCGGCTGGTCGGCGCGGGAGGACAGGTCGAGGTGTCCGGGCCCGCGGTGCCGTGCGGGTTGGCGATCAAGATCTTCCCGTGCTGCTACGCCTTGCAGCGCCCGATCGCGGCGCTGCGTGAGCAGATGCCGGACGTCGTGGCCGCCGATGTCGTCGGGATCGTCGTGCGCACCCCGGCTTCGGCGGTCCAGCCGCTGCACCACCACCGGCCGCAGACCGGCCTGCAGGGCAAGTTCAGCCTCGAGTACGCGCTCGCGGCGGCCTTGCTGGATCCCTTCCCCGGCTTCGCCAGCTTCACCGACGACGCGGTGCGCCGACCGGAAGCACGCCGCCTGGTCGAACTGGTCGACGTGCGGACCGAGCCAGGCGGGGAAGGCCTGCTGCACGGCACGTTCGAGGTGGACGTCCAGCTGCGTGACGGCTCGAGCAGGCACGCCTCGCTGGCCCTGCCGCCCGGCGCGCCGCAGCGCCCGCCGACGGAGCTGGAGTTCGCCGAGAAGCTGGCCGCCTGCGGAGCCAGCGAAGTATCCACCGTGGACTGGCAGCAGGCCGCCGGACTGCTCGCGGCCAGGCTGCCCGGGAGGGCGTCATGACACCACCACTCGCCGGAATCACCGTCGTGACCCTGGAGCAGGCCGTCGCCGCCCCCTACGCCACCCGGCAGCTCGCCGATCTCGGTGCCCGGGTGATCAAGGTCGAGCGGCCGGACGGCGGCGATTTCGCCAGGCACTACGACCAGACCGCGCTGGGCCAGTCCAGCTACTTCGTCTGGCTCAATCGCTCCAAGGAATCGATCACCCTCGACGTCAAACAGCCGGAGGGCGCGGCGATCCTGGACGACCTCGTCGCCCGCGCGGACGTCGTGGTGCACAACCTCGGGCCGGGAGTGGCCGACCGGCTGGGTGTCAGCGCGGCCAGGCTCCGCGCCAAGCACCCGCGCCTGGTGCACTGCACCATCTCCGGCTACGGGACCACCGGGCCGTGGGCCAGCCGCAAGGCCTACGACCTGCTGGTGCAATGCGAGACCGGCCTGGTGTCCCTCACCGGCACCGCGGACGACATGGCCAAGGCGGGCATCTCGGTGGCGGACATCGCCGCGGGCATGTACGCGTACTCGGGGATCCTCGCGGCGTTGTTCCGCCGGGCCACCACCGGCGAGGGCTCGACCGTGGAGATCTCGCTGTTCGAAGCGCTCGGCGAGTGGATGGGACAGCCGGTCTACTACACCCGCTACGGCGGCTCCGCGCCGAAACGGGTCGGCGCCCAGCACGCCACCATCGCCCCCTACGGCCCCTACACCACCAAGGACGGCGACGTCGTGGTGCTGGCCGTGCAGAACCAGCGTGAGTGGGTGGCGTTGTGCCGCATCCTGCTCGAGGACCCGAACATCGCCGAAGACCCCAAGTTCGCCACCGGTTCGGCGCGGGTGGCCAACCGCGACGAGTTGAACGCGATCATCCAGCGGAAGTTCGACACGCTGGACACCGAGACCGCGCTGCACAGGCTGGACGAAGCGCGGGTGGCCAACGGCCGGGTCAACTCCATGCAGGACTTCATCGAGCACCCGGTGCTGGCCGCGCGCGATCGATGGCGCACCGTGCCGAGCCCGGGCGGTGAGCTGGCCGCGCTGAAACCTCCCGCAGACATCGCGGGCGTGGAGCCCGTCTTCGGCCCGGTGCCGGCACTGGGCGAGCACACCGAAGCCATCCTCCGTGAACTCGGCCGCACCGACGACGACATCGCCGCTTTGCGTGCCGCCAACACCGTGTGAGAGGACACCATGCTGAACGAGGAAGAGCAGTTCATCGTCGACACCGTCCGGGAGTTCGTCGACCGGGACGTCAGACCGGTGGCACGCGAGCTGGAGCACAGCAACACCTACCCGGAAGAGCTGATCGAGCAGATGAAGCAGCTCGGCATCTTCGGGCTGATGGTGCCCCCGCCGTACGGGGAGGTGGCGGTGTCCACCCCGTGCTTCGCGGCGATCACCGAACAGCTGGCCAGGGGGTGGATGAGCCTGGCAGGGGCGATGGGCGGGCACAGCGTGGTGTCCAAGCTGATCGCGCGGTACGGCACCGAGGAGCAGAAGCAGCGCTACCTGCCCAGGATGGCCACCGGCGAGCTGCGCGCCACCATGGCGCTGACCGAACCCGGGGGCGGCTCCGACCTGCAAGCGATGACCACGGTGGCGCGGCGGGACGGCGACCACTACGTGATCAACGGCGCCAAGACCTGGATCTCCAACGCGCGCCGGTCCAAGCTCATCGCGCTGCTGTGCAAGACCGACCCGGAGGCCACCCCGCGCTACCGCGGCATCAGCATCCTGCTGGTCGAACACGGCCCGGGGCTGACCGTCTCCCGCGACCTGCCCAAGCTCGGCTACAAGGGTGTGGAGAGCTGCGAGCTGCACTTCGACGACTACCGGGCGCCCGTCGACGCGGTGCTCGGCGGCGTGGAGGGCAAGGGCTTCGGTCAGATGATGAACGGCCTGGAGACCGGCCGGATCCAGGTGGCTTCCCGGGCGCTGGGCGTGGCGCGCGCCGCGTTGGACGATGCGATGCGCTACGCCCAGGAACGGGAAACGTTCGGCAAGCCCATCTGGAAGCACCAGACGATCGGCAACTACCTGGCCGACATGGCCACCCAGTACACCGCGGCCCGTCAGCTGGTCATGTTCGCCGCGCAGCGGCACGACACCGGCCAACGCTGCGACATGGAAGCCGGCATGGCCAAGTTGTTCGCCTCCGAGGTGGCGATGCAGATCGCGCTCAACGCGGTGCGCATCCACGGCGGGTACGGGTACTCGACCGAGTTCGACGTCGAACGGTACTTCCGCGACGCGCCGCTGATGATCGTCGGGGAAGGCACCAACGAAATCCAGCGCACGGTGATCGCCGAACAACTCATGGCGCGCGGCCTGCCATAGAGTCGGGTCATGACCGCCCGCCCAGAAGCGGCCTACGCCCGCCTGTCCCGCGCCCTGCGCGAGGACATCCTGCGCGGCCGCTACGACGGTGACACGCGACTGCCCACCGAGGCCGAACTGGCCGCCAAGCACAAGGTGAGCCGCCAGACGGTCCGGCGCGCGTTCCACGACCTGGTGTCCGAGGGCCTGGTGCGCCGGATCCCCGGCCGCGGCACCTACGTCGCCAAGCGCAGCGGCGAGTACTTGCGGCAGTTCGGCTCGGTGGAGGACCTGCTGGCCCTGTCGGAGGACACCGAACTCGTCGTGCTCTCCCCGCTCCGTCGGCTGGTGGACGTGGAAGCCGCCGGCAGGCTGCGGCTGAGCACCGACGCGGTGTACCGGACGTCCTTCCGGCGCGTCCACCAGGACGAGCCGTTCTGCCTGACCACGGTGTGGCTGCCGCCGGACATCGGTGAACGGCTCGCCGACCTGCCGGAACTGCGGGAGACCGGAGCGGTCAGTGACGCCACCGTCATCGGCCTGATCGACAAGCACGCCACGCGGCCGATCGCCGAGGCGGAGCAGAGCATCACCGCCGTGGCGGCGTCCGACACGGTCAGTGAGCAGCTGGGTTGTTCGCCGAACGAACCGCTGCTGCGCGTCGACCGGATGTACCTGGACACCGAGGGCGTCCCGGTGGAGCTGGCGGTGAGCTACTTCCACCCGGAGCACTACTCGTATCGGGTACGGCTGCGACGCAGTTCGGCGTGACACGCTCGCCCGGCCGTGGTCGCCGCCCATGTTGTGTCACCCTGGCTCGCATGAGCTCGGACCGCATGCCGGAGCGCTACCGGGACGACCCGGCCACGCCGGTCCCGGCCGACATCCCGACCGGCACGCTTTTCGCGGCCTTGTACGCGGACAGCCCCGTCGAGGTGGGCCCTGTTCCGGAAGGTCAGCAGGACCACTTCTCGCTCTTCGTCGCGTACTCGGCGGCGATGGGGTGGCTGAGCGACGACGACCACCGTGGGTTGTGGAGCATGAACGACGCGGGCGGTCCACGCTCCGGCGGTGACAAGCGTCTGTGCGCGTGGTTTCAGGTGGGGATCAGCCAGGTCCCGGCGAGCCGGCCGCTGCCTGTTCAGCCCTTCCTGCAGTGCACAGGCACCGTCAATGCTCGACTGGGCGGGCCGCCTGCCGCCGAAGTCCTGCTCCTTCTTCCGGTGCAGTGCCTGGGCACGCGCTCGCGGCACGCGGTCCCGGCGATGCGAACGGTGGGCTGGTTCGAGGCGGTGCCGCCCGAGGCACGGGTGTCTGCCGAGGTCCAGGTCTCGATCGGCCGGGCCGGGTCACGCGAAGCCCTGAACGCGGCCGTCGCGGACTTCCTGCACCTGGACCAGCCGGTGCTGACGTCACCGACGACAGCCGCTCCGAGCGCGGCGCCCACCCCGCCGTTCGACGACACGTTCTGGGACGGCCCGGCAACCACGACGATTGCCCTGCACGGCACCCTGGTCTCCTGGGAGCCGGTGACCTTGGGCTGGGTGGCCCAGGCGCTGGCCGAATGCGCGGCGGCCAACGACCTCGGCGGGTCCCTGCTCGTCACGTTCCTCCGCCGCCAGTGATCCGCCAGTGATCACTGCACCCCGGCGAAAGCCGAGGGGTCAAGGGACAGTGACACGCAGGCCGATCGTGGCCACGTCGATCGGTCCGGCGAAGCTTGCGGACGCTGCCTGCAGCGCTTCCATGTCGTCGACTTCCGGCATCAGGTGGGTCAGCACCACCCGCCGCACGTCGGCGATCGCGGCGAGCTCCCCCGCCTGGCGGGCGCTGAGCAGCGTGCCGCGCGTGTCTTCGGGCACTTCCTCCGCGTAGCTGGAGTCGATGATCAACACGTCCGCGTCTCGGGCCAGGGTGGCCAAGTGCGGGCTCGGCCCGGTGTCGCCGGTGAAAGCCAGCACCACGCCGTCGGCTTCCAGCCGCACGCCGGCGTTCGGCTTCGAGTGCGGCAACAGCCACGTGCGGGCCCGGAACGGACCGATCGTCAGCGACTCGCCCGGCTCGAAGTCATGGCGAACGTAGCCGGGATCGAGCATGCCCGGGCGATCCAATGCCAGCACCACGTCCAAAGCCCCGCGCGGTGCATACAGCGGCAGCGGTGGCACCGGGTCGTCACGCAAGACCCGGGCGCGCAGCAGCGGGTTCAGGTCCGCGCAATGATCCGGATGACCGTGCGAGACGTAAACGGCGTCGACGTCCTCGGCCTTCGCCCACCGCTGCAGCTGCGGGAACGTGGCGTAGCCGGGGTCGAGCAGCAAGCGGTAGCCGGCATGCTCGACCAGGTAGCCGCTGCATGCCTGACCGGGACCGGGCCATGCGCCCGTCCCACCCAGCACCGTCAGCCGCACGATCGCGCAGCCTAGTCACCCTGTCCAGCCCCCGGCCACTTCACTTCGCCGAGCACGGCCAACGCCGCCGCGGCCTGGTTGCCGCGGCGGCACCCGTCGCAGTCCTGGTGATCCGGCGGCTAGTTCTTGTCCTGGTCCAGGCCCAGAATCTGCACGGCCATCTCGCGCATCTCGACCTTGCGCACCTTCCCGGTGACCGTCATCGGGAACTGGTCGACGACGTGCACGTAGCGCGGGATCTTGTAGTGGGCCAGCTTGCCCTGGCAGAACTCGCGCAGCTTCTCCGCGGTCAGTTCCTCCGCCCCTTCGCGCAGGATCACCCACGCCATCAGCTCTTCGCCGTACTTCTCGTCCGGGACGCCGATCACCTGGACGTCCTGGATGTCCGGGTGGGTGTAGAGGAACTCCTCGATCTCGCGCGGGTAGATGTTCTCGCCACCGCGGATCACCATGTCCTTGATCCGGCCGGTGATCTGCACGTACCCGTCCTCGTCCATCACCGCGAGGTCACCGGTGTGCATCCAGCGCGCCGAGTCGATCGCCTCTGCGGTCTTGTCCGGCTGCTCCCAGTACCCGAGCATCACCGAGTAGCCGCGGGTGCACAGCTCGCCCGGCTGGCCGCGGGGCACGGTCAGGCCGGTCTCCGGGTCGATGATCTTCACCTCCAGGTGCGGGTGCACCCGGCCGACCGTGGACACCCGGCGATCCAGCGAGTCGTCCTTGCGGGTCTGGGTGGACACCGGCGAGGTCTCCGTCATCCCGTAGCAGATGGTCACCTCGGTCATGCCCATCCGCTCGATGACCTGCTTCATCACCTCCACCGGGCACGGCGAGCCCGCCATGATGCCGGTGCGCAGGCTGGACAGGTCGTGCTCCTCGAACGTGGGGTCGGCCAGCTCCGCGATGAACATGGTCGGCACCCCGTACAGCGACGTGCACTTCTCGGCGGCCACCGCCTTCAGCGTGGCCGTCGGGTCGAATCCGGGCGCCGGGATGACCATGCAGGCGCCGTGGCTGGTCGCCGCCAGGTTGCCCATGACCATGCCGAAGCAGTGGTAGAAGGGCACCGGGATGCAGATCCGGTCCTGCTCGGTGTACGAGCACAGCTCGCCCACGAAGAAGCCGTTGTTGAGGATGTTGTGGTGGCTGAGCGTGGCACCCTTCGGGAAGCCGGTCGTGCCCGACGTGTACTGGATGTTGATCGGGTCGTCGGCGGACAGCTTGATCTGGTCCAGCGTCGAAGGGTCGCCCGCCTTGCCCGTGGCGAGCAGGTCGTCCCAGTCCTGGGAGTCGAACAGGACCACGTCGGTCAGCTTGGGGCAGTCGGGGCGCGCTTCGCCGATCATCGCGGCGTAGTCGGACGTCTTGAACGACTGCGCCGAGATCAGCATCTTGATGCCCGCCTGATTGAGTACGTAGGTGAGCTCGTGCACCCGGTAGGCGGGGTTGATGTTGACCAGGATCGCGCCGAGCTTCGCGGTGGCGTACTGCACCAGGGTCCACTCCGCCCGGTTCGGTGACCAGATGCCCACCCGGTCGCCTTTGCCGATGCCGCGCGCGGCCAGCCCGAGGGCCACCACGTTCACGTCGTCGGCGAATTCCCGATAGGTCCAGCGCCGCCCCGATGCGCAGTCGACCATCGCCTCCCGGTCGGGGAACGTGGCGACGGTGCGATCCAGGTTCTCGCCGATGGTGTCGCCGAGCAGGGGAACGTCGGAGGTTCCGGAGCTGTAGCTGAGCTGGGCAGGGACCGCCATTGGCTTCCTCCTCACGCGTCGCTGCGGGTGCCCCGAGTCTGGCACCGGTGAGCGGCGAACTGAATACCGTTGCGAATGACGCACCTGGCCGGGCCACGCACTCGGGCGAACGACGCGCACCGTTTGCCGGGCACTGCCCCCACCACCATGCGAGTGCCGACGGCTCCGGCCGAGCCGGCTCTCCGGAGACGACGGCATCCGGCCGCGTACTGCCGTCGGCCTCGCAGCCGAAGCGGTGTCAGCCCTGGTAGCTGCTGAGATCCCGCTCGACCACCCGGTTCCTGAGCACACCGAGTCCGCTGACCTCGGTGACGATGTCGTCGCCCGGCTTCAGGAACACCTGAGGGGTGCGCGCATTGCCCACGCCGGGTGGTGTCCCGGTGAGGATCACGTCCCCGGCGTGCAGCGTCATCCCCCAGCTCAGCTCGGCGATGATCCGCTCGAACGAGAACGCCACCTGCCGCGTGGACGCCTCCTGCAGCACCTCCCCGTTCACCGTGCAGCGGACCGTCAGGTCATACGGGTCGGCGACCTCGTCGACGGTGGTGATCCACGGCCCGAGCGGCATCGTGCCGTCCAGGCTCTTGCCCTTCAACCACTGGCCGCCGTGCCTGCGTTGCAGATCGCGCTGCGAGACGTCGTTGGCCACGCACAGGCCGAACACGTGCTCCCAGGCCTTCTCCTCCGGGATGGACCGCCCGGTCCTGCCGATCACCAGCGCCACTTCGGCCTCGTAGTCCCACTTCGCCGACACCGCCGCGTCGTAGGCGATGTCGTCGCCAGGGCCGATGACCGTGTCCGGTCCTTTGGTGAAGAAGGTCGGGTGTTTCGGCCGCTCGGCCGGGTCCTGCCCGTCCCGCCTTCCCTTCGATTCCTCGAAGTGATCCCAGTAGTTCCAGCCGGTGCACAGGATGTCGCGGTTGAACCTGTGCAGCGGAGCGCCCAGCCGGACGTCATCGAGCGCGCGGCGTTCCGCACTGCCGAGCTCACGCCGGACCGACTCCATGGCCTCGGGTCCGCCACGCACCACGTCGTCCAGCGTCCGGTCACTCGGCAGCACCGCGATCGTGGCGTCGTCCTCCACGACACCCAGCCGCGGCCGGCCGGCCACCACGACCGTTGCCAGCTTCACCGCGACCCCTCTTCCGGCAGCACGGCGATCGCGTTCATCTCGATCAGGTAGTCCTTGTTCACGAACTTGGACACCTCGACCATCGTCGACGCCGGCGGGACGCCCTTGAAGTACTGCTTGCGCACCTCGTGGATGGCCGCGAAGTCCTCCATGTTCCGCACGTAGACGTCCACCCGCACGATGTCGTCCAGCGTCCCCCCGGCGGCCCGGACCGCCGCGTCCAGGTTCTGACAGACCTGATGCGTCTGCGCGGTGATGTCACCGACGCCGGTCACTCCCCCGGCGGCGTTGCGCGCGGTCATCCCGGAGATGAACACCAGCCGTCCCGCGGGGACCGTGATCGCCTGGGCGAAGTGGCCGTTGGGCTGGGCGAGTTCCGGTGAAACGACTTCCTGCTTGAACAAATCGCTCTCCTATCGGCAGGTGCTGACGTTGCTGAGCGGGCCTGCGGCCAGATACCGGCCTACCGGGCGTCGTCGGGGCTGGCGTACCAGTCGGGCTGGGTCGGGTAATGCGGGCCGTCGTAGATCTCCAGCAGGATCGACTCCTCCTCGGCCCTGGTCGGCCCGTGCAGGCTGCCCTTGGGGTTCCAGTAGAACGAGCCGGGGGTGAGGGTGATCTTGGTCGGCAGATACGTGTAGCGGCCGGACAGACAGAACATGAACTGGTTCGAGGCGTGCGCGTGCCGGGAGGGAATGCCCGCGCCCTTCTCGAACCGCACCAGCGCGATCGAGGCACCGGTCTCGTCGTTGCGCCACAGCATCTTCTGGGACAACCCGGCCAGCGTCTTCTCCACCCAGTCCAGGTCCTGGGTCTGCAGCAGGATCTCGCGGAAGCGGCCCCACTGCTCGCCGTCCGGCCCGGTCTCGGTGTGCTCACGGGACCGGTCCGGCGCCTCGCCGGAATACCTGGCGAGGTCGGAGACGTTGTTCGCCCACTCCTCCTCGCTGACGCCTTCCGGCCGCGGCGGCCGGGGCACGACCTGTCCGGTCGACGTGGTCATCGGTTCTCCCCCAAGTACTTCAGTTCGATCAGGCGGCTGCGGTAGCGCCGGTTGCCGGTGTTGACCAGCGCTTGCACGTCCCCGGGCTCGTGGTAGCTCACCGCGCCGTCTTCCTCGGTCCGGCTGGTGCCCTGCTCGGTGAGGCGATCGACGCGGATGTCCGAGCCCTCCAGGGTCACCACGACGTACGGGTTGATGTGCCGGTGCCAGGTCAGCGTGGCGCCGGGATCGAGCACGATCTCCCAGACCCGCACCATGTCGGCCTCGAACACCACGTGGTGCCCCACCGGCCCGGTCTCGGTCTGCCTGCCGTCCGGGGTGGTGATGGTCTCCGGCCCGGGCCGCTCGGGATTCGGCACCAGCTTGGGCCGGACGTCGCCGACCGCATGCTCACCGAGGTCGCGCAACTCGACCAGCCGGTTCCGGTAGAACGTGGTGCCGATGTTGGTGAGCATGTGGATCGGCGAGACGTTCTGGTAGACGATGCCGCCGACGTACTCGCTGACGTAGCGGGGCGGGGCGCCGTCCAGCCAGTCCATCCGGCACGGCGACGCCTGGATGTTGACCACCAGGTACGGGTTGTGGTGCAGGTGCCACGGCTGCGTCTCGCCCGGCGCCAGCGCGACCTCCCACAGCCGCACCCGGTCGTTCTCCAACAGCATCTTCTGCCCGATCTCGCCCAGCACGACCTGTGTGCCGTCGGGGGCTTGCACGGTGGTTCCGGCTGTCATGCCAGCGCTCCTTCCCTGGTGCGGCGTCCGGTGATACGTGCGTAGGCGTCGGCGACGGGATCCTGCTGCGGATCGGCCGGGTCGAACGCGGCGATGGCGGCGACGTGGCCGTCCGGGCGCACCAGCACGGCGGTGTCCGGCGGGACACCGATGCGGCGGGTGGCCCGCTCACCCGGGTCGAACAGCGCGATGTCGCGCAGCCCGGAGTTCAGCGGGGCGTCCCAGCGGCTGATCACGTAGCGGCGCAGTCCTGGCTCGGCGCCCTCCGGCAGCCGCGGCCTGCGCCGTGCGTCGGTGAAGTACAGCGCCACGAACGCGTCCGCACACAGGTCGTGCAGGTAGACCTCGCCATCGGGGCCGAAAACCCGCACGTCGGGGATGCGATCTCCAGCGCGGACCGGCCGCGGCGAGTCGCCGTGGACGATCATCGACCAGTCACCGGAGCCGTCGATGTCGAGCCGGACGCCGAGCAGCGAGCGGGTGACTGCGACGCCCCAGCCGCCACCGGCCATGGCCGCCATGCCGTCGTCCCGCCGGTCCATGTAGGCGCGGGCGGCTTCGGCCATTTCCCCTGCGCCGCGGATGGCGACCGGCGCTTGCTCGCGTTCGTAGCCGTCCAGCAAGGACTCGTCGGCCCAGCCGCGCAACACCCAGGCGAGCCGCCAGGGCAGGTTGGAGGCGTCCAGCACCCCGGTGTTCAACCCCAGCGCCCACATCGGCGTGATGAGGTGGGCGGCGTCGCCCATCAGGAAGATGCGGCCCACCCGCCAGCGATCGGCGACCCGGTGATGGACCGTGTAGACGTTGGTGCCCAGCACGCGCAGCCCGGTCACGTCGCCGATGAACCGCTTCGCCTTCGCGGCCAGCTCGGCCTCGTCCGGCTCCGGGCGGCCCGGGTCGAGCGGGTACAGGAACCGCCAGCAGTGCGGCTGGCGCACCAGGATCATCCACTCGGACGGATCGCCGAAGTACGCCAGGTACGGGTAGTCGCGCGGGTTCGTCACGTCCAGGTCGACTTCCAGGTCGACCAGCATGTAGCGCTGCTCCAGCGTCCGGCCCTCGACCGTGATGCCGAGCTTTTCCCTGGTCTGCGACCGTCCGCCGTCACAGGCCAGCAGGTACCGGGCCTTCACCCGCTGTTCGCCGTCCGGTGTGTCCAGCAGCAGTTCGACGTGGTCGTCGTGCTGCACGAAGTCGGTCACCCGGTGCCGCATGCGCAGCACGCCGGGCGCGAGCATGTCCAGCCGGTCCCGCAGCACCGGCTCCAGGTGGTGCTGCGGGATGTTGATGACGAACGGGAAGCGGGTGTCGTCGGACAACGTCCCGGTGCGCACGCTCTCCCTGGACTGGTTGGTCGCGCGGTCCAGATCGCCGATCTCGTCGATGCGCAGCGAAGCCCGCAGCACCGCGTCGACGGCGCCGTAGCGGTGCAAGACCTCCAAGGTCCTGGTGAGGATCGTCCCGGCCTTGGTGTCCAGCGACAGCTGCTCGTCTTCCTCGAACACCGTCACCGGGACGCCGTAGTGGACCAGGCCCAGCGCGGTGATCAACCCGACCGGCCCGCCGCCGACCACGGCGACCGGCAACACGTCCTCGCTGCTCGTCGGATGGGTCCCTTGCGTCATGCCACTGCCTCCTGGCTGAAGGCGCGCTCGCGGGTCAGCACGGAGCCGGTCATGGTGGCGGCGTCGGACAGCAGGAACAGCAGCGGCCCCACGACGTCCTCCGGCTTGCCGATCCCGGTGGTGGCCTCCCAGTGCTCGCGCTGGCCACCGGGCGGATTCGCGGCGCGGAACTGCGGGGTGTCGATCACCCCGGGGAAGATCGTGTTGACCCGTACGCCGTAGTCGGCGACCTCGGCGGCCAGCGACTTGGCGAACGGGATCAGCGCTCCTTTGCTCGCCGCATACGCCGCCGCCCTGGCGTGGCCGGCGTTGGCCAGGCCGGAGGAGAACACCACGATCGCCCCGGACCGGCGGGCGATCATGCCGGGCAGTACGGCTTGGCAGCACCACACCACCCCGTCCAGGTTCACCGCCAGCGTTTCCCGCCAGGTGTGCGGGTCCAGGCCGACCACGTCGCAGCGCGGCTGGATCGCCGCCCCGGCCACCAGGGCGTCGATCCGGCCGTGGCGGTGCAGCACGGCGTCCACCGCGTCGACGACCGCATCGCGGTCGGAAACGTCCACCCGGACCTGCTCGATGCGGTCGAACTGGTCGAGCCGGTCGGAGCGCGCGACGTCGAAGACCACCGCCGTGCCACCGCGCTCGGCGAAGGCCCGCGCCGTGGCCTCGCCGATGCCGTTGGCGCCGCCGGTCACGACGAGCACCTCGCCGTGCGCGTCGAAGGTCGATTTCATGGTTGTCTCCTGCGAAGACGGCGATTGATCAGGCGTTGTGCGACCAGGTGGCCGGAGCCGCCGCCGAGGCCGGGCCCGGGATGCGTGGCCGCGCCGATGTGCCACAGGCCGGGCAGCACGGCGTGCCTGCCCCCGGCGGGCGTCGGGCGCCACAGGAAGTTCTGGTCCAGCTCGGCCGACCCGCCGTAGGGATCACCGTGCACGGCGTTGACGTTGTAGGCGGCCAGGTCGGCGGGCGTCACCACGTCGATCGCGCGGACCTTCTGCTTCAGGTCGGGCGCGTGCGCGGCGACCCGGTCGAGCACGCGCTGCGCGAACGCGTCAGCCAGCTCCTTGCTCCACCCGCGGCCGACATCCACCTCGCCCGCCGCATCACCGGCCGGGGCGAACGGCACCTCCTGCAGCTGCAGCCACAGCGCCGCGGCGCCCTCGGGAACCCGCGTGCGATCCAGCACGTACTGCTGGCCGACCACCACGGTCGGCTTCGCAGGCAGCAGTCCCGCCTCCGCCTGGGCGCAGGCGATCCCGGTGCTTGCCGAACCGTCCGAGATGTGGATCAACGGGACTTCGCCGAGTTCCTCCTCGCGCCAGGACAACGGCGCGGAGAGGGCGACGTGGATCTGCATCGCGCCGCGCCCGTAGCGGTACCGCTCGGCCTCGTCGGCGAGCCGTGTCTCGACCGCCCCGGCCGGGAGCAGATCGCGCATCAACGCGGCCGGCGAACAGGAAGCCAGCACCGCCCTGCGCGCGCGCACGACCTCGTTGCCCGCAACCACCCCCACCGCACGACCTCGCTCCAGCAGGATCCGCTGGACCTCGGTTCCGGTCCGGACGGTCACGCCGAGCTCGTCGAACAGCGTGCGGAACGCCTCGACGAAGCGGGCGGCGCCACCGGCCACCACGGGCAGTCCGAAACCGTGCATGGTGGCGGCGAAGACCGGGATCATCAGGCCGCCCGAAGCGTGATCGGGCGACAAGCCCGCGTGCAGCAGCCACGGCGACCACAGGTGATCCACCTCGGGACCGGCGAACTCGCGCCGGCAGTACGAGCGCCCGCTGGTCACCGCGTCGCGCAGCAGCTCACCGGCACGGGACCGGCCCACGGCGCGCAGCAGCTTCCACCCGGTGCGCAGCGTCGCCGGCGAGTGCAGCTCGGTGCTCATCACCGTGCCGAACTGCTCGGCGATCGCGCCGAAGGCATCGAGCTTGGCCAGGTAGGTGTCCCGGTCGCGGTCGTGGGTGAACCGCTCCGCGGTGGTCTTCGGGTCGCGGTGCGCCATGGTCACCCGACCGTCGTCGGCGACGCTCGCGGTCACCCAGCCGTCGGTGTTGCGGTACTCCAACCCGTGGCGGTGCAGATCGTCACCCAGCACCGCGTAAGCGGCGCCGGAGACGAACAACGGGTGCCACGACGAGTACGTGTCGTGGCGGTAGCCGGGCAGAGTGCGTTCCTCGGTCGCGATGAATCCGCCCAGCTCGTCGTTGCGCTCCACCAGCGTCACCGACCATCCGGCCTTCGCCAGCTCGGCCGTGGCGACCAGGCCGTTGATGCCGGAACCGATGACGATCGCGTCCACTTCGGTGCTCACCGGACACCTCCTGCGGGAGTCAGTTCGATGTCGACCCCCAGGTCACGGGCGACGTCGGTGAGCTGCTTGCGCACCGCAGGCTCCAGGCGAACGCCCTCGGTGCGCGCCCGCTGGTATCGCAGCGCTTCCGGCTCACCGGGCAGAAAGACACGCTCGACGCCGGGTGCGGCCGACGAGGCGGCGATGGCGTCGGCGAAGCGGCACATTCGCTCGGCGAACTCCCCGGGGTCGCCGAACGCGGTCGGGTCGAGCGCGAGAAAGAAATGTGCGCAGTCGTTCGGCACGCTCGTGTCGGCATACAGACCGGCCACCCCGGCGCCGAAGGCCCCACCGGAGAGCACCCCGGTCAGAACGTCGACGAAGACGGCGAGGCCGTACCCCTTGGGGCCGCCGATCGGCAGCAGCATGCCCGCCACCGCGGCGGCGGGGTCCGTGGTGGGTCTCCCTTCGGCGTCGGTGGCCCAGGTGTCGGGGATCGGCCTGCCTTCGGACGCCGCGAGGCGGATCTTGCCCAGCGCCACCTCGGACAACGCCATGTCCAGCACGATCGGCGGCCGGCCCGGGACCGGGACGGCAAGCGCGAGCGGATTGTTGCCGACCACCGGTTCGGCGCCGCCGGGGGCGGGCATCATCGGGCGGGTGTTGGCCGCGGCCAGGCCGATGCACCCCTGGTCGGCGGCCGCGAGCACGTAGCGGAACGCGCCGCCGAAGTGGAACGCGTGCCGTACGGCGACGGCACCGACGCCGAACCGGCGCGCCTTGTCCACCGCCAGTCGCATCGCCTGGTCACCGGTCAGCTGGCCGAGCGCGTGCTTGCCGTCCAGCGTGGCGACGGCGCCGAAGTCGGAGATCACCTCCGCTTGCTCCGCCATGCTCACCGAGCCTTTGCGCAGGCGCTCGACGTACATCGGGACGAGCATCGCGCCGTGCGAGGGGATGCCGCGGCAGTCGGCGTCCACCAGCGCCTCGGCGACCGTGCGCGCGGCACGCTCGCTCAGGCCGGCGGCCACGAAGATCCGGCGGATCGACTCGATCAGCTCGCCGACCGGAACCGTCTGCTGTTCGGTCACCGGCTCTCCCGCTCCTCGATCACTGCCTGTGTGTGGTCAGCCACCGTAGGAGCGGGATCTTCGCGGAACTATCCGTTCCGCGAGCCGACTATCCGGGGTGATCCGCGCAGCGTGGTGGACGGCGTCTCGCCGAACCGCTTGCGGTACTGCACCGAGAACCGGCCCGCGTGCAGGAACCCCCACCGCATGGCCACTTCGGTGACGTTGGTCTGTGTCGGGTCGGACACCTCCAGCTCGGCGCGCACCCGCCGCAGGCGCACCTCGCGCAAGTAGTTCATCGGCGTGGTGTCGAGGAACCGCCGGAACCCTTCCTGCAGCGCACGCACGCTGAGGCCGACCGCCTCGGCGATGTCCTCGACGGTCAGCGGCTCGGCGGCGTGTTCCTCGATCAGCTCGGCGGCCCGCCGGATGACCTTCGGTGCGCTGGTGGTCGGCTCCCGGTGCAGCGCGGCACTGTAGTTGTTGGGCTGCGCCAGCAGCAGCTGGCTGAACAGCAGCCGCTGCAGCTCGGTCATCGCCAACGGCTCGGACGGCAGCGCCCCGCCGGTGTTCACCTCGTGCCGCAGCAGCTCGACGACCCGGCGCCAGGACCGCACCGCCTGCTGGGTCATGTCCATGCCGAGGTCGAACCGCAGCGGCCGGGTGAGCGGTTGGCCGAGCATCTTGCTCAGGTGGGTCTCCAGCGCCTGCCGGTCGATCCACAGGATGAGCTGCGGATTCCCCTCGCCCCAGCGCATCACCAGCTCACGGTCGGGGTCGGGCACCGAAGCCACCGCGCGGTCGGAGATCACCGAGTCGTTGCCACAGGTGATCTCCGCACAGCCGTCCAACGGCATCTGGATCAGGAAGAAGTCCTCCAGCTGCTTCGGCGCGATGCGGACTTCCGCACCGTAGTCGAGATAGTGCAGGCCCACCTGGCCCAGCCGCACCGAGTGGAATCGCACGTCGAGGGAGCGGTGGCCGTTCAGCGGCAGGAGCTGGTGCGCGCAGAAGGCGCGGGCCACCTGCTCGCGCGCCTCGTCGACGTCCCGAGTGCGGATACGGTCACCCTGCGCCAGCGGCGCCGCGGCTGATCGGGGTTCGTCACCTTCCCGGTCTTCGGCCATGTGCTCACCTCCATCCTCGCCGTCGCGTGCTCACTATGCTGCAGATCACGTTGCATACGCGAGACCAGCAGCGATATTGCTTCGTATTCCGCACAGTCGGTTCGTCTCACGGATAGTGAGTGGCACCGCCCGGCCGTACCGTCTCGCACCAACCCGAGACCCCGGGAGGTGCGATGGGACGACTCTCCGGCAAGAGGGCCGTGGTCACCGGCGGTGCCACGCTCATCGGGCAGGCCGTGGTGCGCACACTGCACCGCGAAGGCGCCCGGGTGGCGATCGCCGACATCGACGAGGCAGGCGCGAAAGCGGTCGCCACCGAGTGCGGCCCGGACGTGCTGGCCATCCCCACGGACATCACCGACGACGACGCGATCGCCCGGTGCGTGACCGAAACCGTCGACCGCTTCGGCGGCATCGACATCCTGGTGAACCTGGCCTGTTCCTACGTCGACGACGGCGCGGACTCCACTCGTCAGCAATGGGCCGAGGCGCTGGACGTCAACGTGATCAGCGCGGCCATGTTCGCCAAAGCGGTTCGCCCGCACATGGTCGCGGCAGGCGGCGGCGCGATCGTGAACTTCACGTCCATCTCGGCCAAGGTCGCGCAGACCGGACGCTGGCTGTATCCGGTGAGCAAGGCCGCGCTGGTGCAGCTGACCAGGAACATGGCGCTCGACCTGGCGCCGGACCGCATCCGGGTCAACTCGGTCAGCCCCGGGTGGACCTGGTCGAAGGTGATGGACACGCTCACCGGCGGCGACCGGGCCAAGACCGACCGGGTGGCCGCGCCGTTCCACGTCCTCGGCCGCGTCGGTGACCCGGAAGAGGTCGCCGAGGTCGTGGCCTTCCTCTGCTCGGACGCCGCCTCGTTCGTCACCGGGGCCGACTGGGCCGTCGACGGTGGCTACTCGGCGATGGGCCCGGAGCAGGCCGTCCCCGCCATCCCTCAGCTGTCCGACCCGGAAAGGTAAGCCATGCGCAAGATCACCATCGTCGGAGCGGGCCAGTCCGGCCTGCAGCTGGCACTCGGCCTGCTGCACCACGGCTACGAGGTGACCGTGGTGTCCAACCGGACGCCGGAGGAGATCTACCACGGCAAGGTCATGTCCAGCCAGTGCATGTTCGGCGCCGCGCTGGCCCGCGAACGCCAGTACGGATTGAACTTCTGGGACGACGAGTGCCCGCCGGTGGAAGGCATCGGGTTCACCGTGCCGGACGGCAAGGGCGGCAAGGCCATCTCGTGGGCGTCCCGGCTCGACCTGCCCGCTCAGGCGGTCGATCAGCGGATCAAGTTCCCGCGCTGGATGAAAGAGGTGGAGCTGCGCGGCGGCAAGGTGGACATCGTCGACGCCGGCGTGGAACACCTGGAGTCCTACGCGCGCGAGTCCGACCTGGTGATCGTCGCCGCGGGCAAGGGAGAGATCGCCAAGCTGTTCGAGCGGGACGCCAAGCGCTCCACGTTCGACAAGCCGCAGCGGGCGCTGGCGCTCACCTACGTCAAGGGAATGGAGCCGCGCAAACCGTTCTCGGCGGTGTCGTTCAACATGATCCCCGGTGTCGGGGAGTACTTCGTGTTCCCGTCGCTGACCACCACCGGCCCGTGCGAAATCATGGTGTTCGAGGGCAGGCTCGGCGGGCCGATGGACTGCTGGCACGACGTCACCACGCCGGAACAGCACCTGGAGAAGTCGCTGTGGATCCTCAACGAGTTCCTGCCGTGGGAGGCGGAGCGGTGCCGCAACGTCGAGCTGACCGACGACAACGGCATCCTGGCCGGCCGGTTCCCGCCGACCATCCGTAAGCCGGTCGTCGAGCTGCCGTCCGGGGCGCTGGTGCTCGGCATGGCCGACGTCGTGGTGCTCAACGACCCGATCACCGGCCAGGGCTCGAACAACGCCAGCAAGTGCGCGGCGTCGTATCTGGCCAGCATCCTCGAGCACGGTGACCGGCCGTTCGACCGGGAGTTCATGCAGACCGCCTTCGAGCGGTACTACGACTACGCCTACTACGTGGCGACCTGGACCAACGCCCTGCTGGGCGACCCGCCGCAGCACGTGCTGGAGCTGCTCGGCGCGGCGGGCAAGTACCCGCAGATCGCCCGCCGGTTCGTCAACGGCTTCGACGACCCGCGCGACTTCTTCCACTGGTTCATGGACCCGGACAAGGCCAAGGCCTACCTGGACGCCGTCACCGGCGCTGCGGCCTGACCCTGTTCCCCTTCGGAGTGACCATGACGAGCACGTTGCCCAAGCAGCCCGTGACCGCATTCGACTCCCGCGAGCTGCGGAAGGCACTGGGCCGCTACGCCACCGGCGTCACCGTGATCACTGCGCGGGCGCCGGAGGGGCGCCGCATCGGCGTCACCGCGAACTCGTTCACCTCGGTGTCGCTGGATCCGCCGCTGGTGGCGTGGTGCCCGGCCAAGAGCGCGCCCAGCCTGCCCGCACTCAGACAGTCGACGCACTTCGCGGTCAACGTCCTGGCCGCCGACCAGCACCACCTGTCGAGACAGTTCGCCACCCCGGCGCCGGACAAGTTCGCCGGGGTGACCACCACCGAGGGGCTGGGTGGCGCGCCGTTGATCGAGGGTGCGCTGGCCCGGTTCGAGTGCCGGACGGTCCGCTGGGTCGACGCCGGCGACCACGTGATCTGCCTCGGCCATGTGGAGCGGTTCGACACCTCCGACGGCGAACCGCTGGTGTTCCACGCCGGCGCCTACCACGTGGCCACTCCCCATCCCGACGTGTGAAGGCGGTCCGACATGCTGCTGCCACCACTGCGTTATCTCCGCCCGGAAACCCCCGAGGACGCCGTCGCCATGCTGTCCGACGTGGACGGCAGCGTCGTGCTCGCCGGCGGCCAGACGCTGATGAACATGCTCAAGCTCGACCTGGCGCACCCGGATGCGCTGGTGGACGTCCACCGCATCGACGCGCTGCGGGGGATCGAGCACGACGCCGACGGCACCCTGGTCGTGGGCGCGGCCACCACCTACGCCGAGTTGGCCAGATCGCCGGAGGTTCGGCGCAGCCACCCCGCGGTGGCCGAGATGGCGGCCGGCCTGGTCGACCGGCAGGTCCGCAACCGGGGAACCATCGGCGGCAACTGCTGCCTCAACGACCCGACCAGCAACTACCCGCCGCTGATGGTGGCGCTCGACGCCCGGTTCCGCGTGCTGGGCCGTGACGGCGAGCGCCGGCTGCCGGCGAGCGAGTTCTTCCGCGGCACGCTGGCCACCGCCGTCGGCCGCGGCGAGCTGCTCACCACGATCGAGATCCCGCCCATGCCGCAGGGCTCCGGCGTGGCGCACGAACACCTGCAGGTCGGCGCCGACTCGTGGGCGATCGCCCGTGCGGTGGTCCGCCTCGACGTGGCCGACGGTGTCGTCGCCGACGCCCGAGCGGTGCTCGGCGCGGTGTACGGGTCGCCACTGCGCCTGCCCGAAGTGGAACGGCGCCTGATCGGCCAGCGAGCCACGCCGGATCTGGCGGAGGCGGCCGACGCGCTGCGGGACGTCGACGTGCAGACAGCCGACGACGTGCACTGCTCGGCGGCCTACCGCCGGGAAATGGCCGAAGTCCAGCTGCGCCGGGCGATCCGGGCGGCGGTGGAGAGGAGCGTGCAATGACGACGAACGACACACGCGAGATCACGGTCACCGTCGACGGCAGGCGCGAAACCGGTGTGGTTTCCGATCGCACTCTGCTGGTGCACTGGCTGCGCGACGCACTGGACAAGCGCGGCCCCAAGATCGGCTGCGACACCGGCAACTGCGGTGCGTGCACGGTGCGCTGGAACGGCACGCTGGTGAAGTCGTGCATGGTGCTGGCCGTCCAGGTCGACGGCGACGAGATCGAGACCGCCGCCTCGCTGGCCGAGGAGGACGGCACGCTCAGCAGGTTGCAGCAGTGCTTCGCGGACCATCACGCGCTGCAGTGCGGCTACTGCACCTCCGGCATGCTGATGACCGCCGCCGACCTGCTGGCCTCCGGCGAAGAGATCACCGAACACTCGGTGCGGCGCGCGCTCAAGGGCCACGTCTGCCGCTGCACCGGCTACCACAACATCGTCAAAGCCATCCGCGCCGCGGCGGGCCAGGAGGTGCCGCCGCCGCATGGCAGCGAACCCCGGGAGGCGGAGGTTCGATGACCATAGAGCAGACCCGTCCCGACACCCGCCGGTTCACCGGCAAGGCGATGCCGCGCAAGGAAGACGCGCGGCTGCTCAAGGCGCAGGGCGAGTTCGGCGACGACACCCCGGTGGCCAACCTCGCCTACATGGCGTTCGTGCGCTCGCCTTACGCGCACGCGCGCATCGTCGACATCGACGTGTCCGCCGCCGAGAAGGTCGACGGCTATCTGGGCTGCCTGCTCCCCGACGAGGTCGCCGAGCTGACCGATCCGTATGCGGAATTGCAGGGCCCGCCGGGAGATGCCGAGGTCGACCGGTGCCTGGCGGCGGGCGGCAAGGTGCGCTTCTCCGGCGAACCGGTCGTCGCGGTTGCCGCCACCTCACGCGAAGCTGCCCGCGACGCCGCGGCCGCGGTGGTCGTCGACTACGAACCGCTTCCCCATGTCGTCGACACGCGCAAGGCGGTGGAGCCGGACGCGCCGCTGGTGCACGACCAGGTCGGCTGCAACGTCGCGTTCGAGTCGACGTTCGACTGGGGTGACATCGACTTCGCGCTGGAGAACGCCGACCACGTGATCGAGGTCGACGAGCTGCACTTCCACCGGTTCTCCTCCACGCCGCTGGAGTGCACCGCGATCACCGCGGAGTACGACGCGGGCACCGACACGTTCACGTTCACCGGCGGCTTCGCCACCCCGCAGCTGGCGACGCTGAATCTGGCGGGCGCCTTGCGGCATCCGACGAACAAACTGCGGGTGCTGAGCAAGGACATCGGCGGCTCGTTCGGGATCAAGCTGAACACGCACATCCCGGCGACCGCGGCCGCGTTGCTGGCCCGCAAGCTGGGCCGTCCGATCCGCTGGACCGAGACCCGCACCGAGTCGCACCAGATGGGCGGGCACGGCAACGAGCGGTGGTTCCGCAACGTCAAGATGGCGCTGCAGTCGGACGGGACCGTGCTCGGCCTCAGCTACGAGGCGCTGGACGACGTCGGCGCCTACACCCGCTACGAGCCGTTGGGCGCAGTGATCTGGACGCAGGTGGCGAATGCCTGCTACCAGCTGAAGCACCTGCGGGTGCACTACCGCTCCGTCTACACCAACAAGTGCCCGACGCACCCGAACCGCGGGTACTCGCGGACACAGCATCTGTGGCTGGTCGAGCGGATGATGGACATCGCCGCGCACAAGCTCGGCTTCGATCCGGTCGAGTTCCGGATGAAGAACTACATCCAGCCCGACCAGTACCCGTACACGACGGTCAACGGCTGCGTGTACGACTCGGGCAACCTGCCGGAGTCGTTGCGCAAGGCACTGGAGCTGATCGACTACGAGGAAGCGCGGCAGCTGCAGCGGGCCGCGGCCGGGACCGGCAAACGGATCGGCATCGGGATCGGCTCGACGCTGGACTCCGGCACGAACAACTTCGGCCAGGCGAGGCTGCTCAATCCGCATCTGCCGTTCGGCGGCAACAGCGAAGCCGCGCTGGTGCGCCTGGGCATCGACGGCGCGGTGTACGCGACCACGGGGGCGGTGGCCTTCGGTCAAGGCCACGAGACCACGATCTCCCAGGTCGTCGCGGACGAACTGGGCGTGTCCTACGACGACGTGCACGTCCAGCGGGGAAGCGACTCCGGGTTGTCGGCGCAGATGGGCCTGTCCGGCTCGTATGCGTCGCAGTTCGCGGTGACCGGCATCGGCGCGATGCTCAACGCCACGCGGAAGCTCGCCGCCGAGATCAAGCAGGTCGCCGCGGCCGTGCTGGGCGTCAAGCCGGAGGAGATCGAGCTCGCCGACGGCAAGGCACGCGTGGTGGGTGACGCCGAGAAGGCGCTGCCGCTGTCCGACGTCGCCGGCATCGTGCACTTCTCCCCGGCCTCGCTGCCCCGGGAAGTTGCCGAGAACGTCGGTTTGGTCGGCCGCGCCGTCTACAGCGCCCCGTTCGACCTGCCGGACCTGGAGCGCAAGTACGGCAACCTGACCCTGACCTATGCGACGCAGATCCACGCGTGCGTGGTCGAGATCGACGAGGAAACCGGTCAGACGACGCTGCTGCGGTACGCAATGGTCGACGACTGCGGCACGCCGATCAATCCGATGGTGATCGAGGGGCAGGTGCACGGCGCCACCGCGCACGGCATCTCGGCCGCGCTGTTCGAGGACATGGCCTACGACGAGAACGGCCAGCTGCGCGCGGGCAACTTCTACGACTACCACGCGGCGACCGCCTTCGACCTGCCCAGCTTCCGCTACGCGAACGTGGTCAGCCCGTCGCCGTTCACCCCGATCGGCGCCAAGGGCATGGGTGAAGGTGGTGGTGCGCCGCTGCAGGCGATCAGTGCCGCGATCCAGGACGCCGTCGGAGACAGCGCGGCAGTGCTCGACTCGTTCAACCCGCCCGAGCGCGTGCTGCGGCTGCTCCGCGGGCTGAACGCCGAGAAGGTGAAGGTGATCCGATGAAGCTGACCGGACAGTTCTCCTCGCCCGCGGATGTGGCGAAGCTGCTGGCCCTGGACGGCCAGCTGGACCAGCTGGAGCGCGTGCCGAGCCTCGACGACGTCCGGCGGGACAGCTCCGGCAGGATCCGGGCGATCTTCACCCCGCGCGCGACGTTCGTGCCGATGCCCTTCGCGGTGGTCATCGCCGTCGAGCACGCCGGGCAGTCCGACGCCGCGCTGAAGGTGCACGCCAGCCGCGGCCCCACAGCGGTCGACGTGCAGTTGAAGCTGGAGTTCGACCAACGCGACTCGGGTACCTCGGTGTCCTGGCACGCCGAGGTGGCCGTTCGCGGTCCGGGCGCCAGCGTCGGGCAGCGGGTCGTCCGTGACCTGGTGTCCGCCGCCATCGACGAAGTCCTGCGCGAGACCGCAGCGGTGGCCGCATGACGGCGGTCGATTTCCACGTCCATCTGGCTCCCGCCCTGGACCCCGGCTCCCTCCGCGAGCGTCCGGGTCCGCCCGCGTTGTACCGGCCGGAAGAAGCCGAGAAGTACCTCGACCGGGCGGGCCTGGACGCCGCCGTCGTGTCCATCCCCCCACCGTTCTTCCAGCAGGGAAGGACGGACACCGCCCAGTGGGCGCGGGCGGTCAACGACGGTCTGCTTCGGGCCGTCGCCGACCGCCCGCGCCTGCGTCCCCTGGCGTATCTGCCGCTGGAGAACCCGGAGTGTGCGGCCGCCGAGTATCGGAGGGTTCGGGACCAGCCGGGATTCGCCGGGGTGTGCGGCTCGGCCGGGGGCGGCTCGGCGTCGTTGGCCGATGCCCGCTTCGAACCGCTGTGGGAGCTGCTGAGCGCGGACGAGCGTCTGCTCTTGCTGCACCCCGGGTTCTCCCCCGATCCCCGGTTGGGCGATTTCTACCTGCACAACCTGCTCGGCAACCCGGTCGAGACGGCCGTAGCCGTCGGGCAGCTCGTGTTCGGGGACGTGCTCGGCCGGTATCCCGGGCTGCGCGTGCTGCTGGTTCACTGCGGCGGATGCGTTCCCGCGGTCGCCGGGCGCTGGCAGCACGGGGTGCAGACCAGACGGCCCGGCCTCGCCCCGTTGACCGAGGAACCGTTGACCGCTTTGCGGCGAGTGTTCGTCGACTGCCTCGCCCACGATCCCGGGCTGGTGGATCAAGCCGTCGCGGTGTTCGGCGAAAACCGCATGGTGCTGGGCAGCGACTGGCCGTTCGCCATGGGCACGCACGATCCGCGCGAGCAGGTCGCCCACCGCGGGCCGGAGTTCGTGGAGAAGGTCGCCGTCGGCAACGCGGCGACTGCCCTGGGCGC